>DATINU010000313.1:0-9427 GCA_035473955.1 Allosphingosinicella sp. | reverse complement strand
GGCGCCGCCGCCGGCGGGCCGGCTGTTCCTCGTCACCGACGAGAACGTCGTGGCAGCCGGCTGGCCGGACCGGCTCGGTGCCGCGTTCGCCGGCCGCTTCGTGCTGGCGCCGGGCGAAGCGAGCAAGACGCTCGGCACCGTCGAGGCGGTGCTCGACGCGATGCTCGACGCCGGGATCGGGCGGACCGACCATGTCGTCGCCATCGGCGGCGGCGTGGTCGGAGACGTGGCGGGCTTCGCCGCGTCGCTGCTGAAGCGCGGCTGCAACTGGGTGGCGGTGCCGACCAGCCTGCTTGCCCAGGCCGACGCCGCGATCGGCGGCAAGACGGGGGTGAATGCCCGCCAGGGCAAGAACCTGATCGGCGCGTTCCACGCCCCCGTCCAGGTGCTGATCGATCCGGCCGCGCTCGCCACCCTGCCCGCGCGCGAGCTGCGCGCGGGCTATGCGGAGGTGGTGAAGTACGGCCTGATCGGCGATCCCTCCTTCTTCGCCTGGTGCGAGGCCCATGGCGGCGCGCTGCTGGCCGGCGACGCGGCGGCCCGGCTGCACGCGATCGAGACCTGCGTGGCGGCCAAGCTCGCTTACGTGGCCGGCGACGAACGGGATTTGACGGGCCAACGGGCTCTCCTCAACTTCGGGCACAGCTTCGGCCACGCGATCGAGGCCGAGACCGGCCTGCCGCACGGCGAGGCGGTCGCGATCGGCATGGTCATGGCCTGCCGCCTCTCGGTCGAGCGCGGCCTCTGCCCGGCGGCGGATCTCGACCGCGTCGTCGCACATCTGGAAGCGGTCGGCTTGCCCATCGCGACCGACCTCGATCCGCACCGGCTGGCGGCGCGGATGCGGCACGACAAGAAGGACGGGGCGCTGATCCTGAGCCGCGGGATCGGCCTGGCCTTCCTCGACGCCTAGCCCGGCTCGGCCTCGATCGCCTGCTCCGGGCTGGTGATGATCCGGTCGATCTTGGCGCGCAAATCCCCGGTCTCGATCTGCGCCTTCAGCCGCTCGCGGTCGCGGGCGCGGTAGAGTTCCTCGGTCTTGTCGATCTCCTGAACGTCGACGCCGACGCTCTGCATCGCCATCCGCGCCATCCGGACCGCGGAATCGAGCACTTCGCGCACCACGCCCGAAACCGGGGCGCCCTTCAGCTTCATTACCGCGCGGCGATCATAGGCCCGCACGAAGATGGAGGCGTTCGGGAAGGCCTCGTGCACGCCTTCGACGAACTCCGCCTCGATCTGGTCCCCGTCGGTGCAGAACAGGATCAGCTCGGCCTCCGCGGCGCCGGCCTGGCGGAGGAGATCGAGGCGCGTGCCATCGCCATAATAGACCTTGGCGCCGAAGCTGCCGGCGACGTCGATCATCTCGATATCGGTATCGACCAGGGTGACGCCGATCCCCTGCGCCATCAGCATCTGCGCGACGGTCTGCCCGAAGCGGCCATAGCCGACGATCAGCGCGTTCGAGCCGTCGGCGACCGGCCCTTCCCGCTCCTCCTTGGAAATCGGTTCGGCCCGGAGCCGCTTCGTCGCCATCATCAGGAACGGCGTCGATGCCATCGAAAGCGTGACGATCGCGCCGAACAGGCTCGCCGCCTCGGGATGGACCAGCATCGCCTGCTGCGCCTGCGCGAACAGCACGAAGCCGAATTCGCCGCCCTGCGAGAGGAGAAGCCCGAGGCCGAGCGCGGGGCGCCACGGCATCCTGAACAGCATCGCCAGCCCCATGATCGCCGCCGCCTTGATGGCGATCAAGGCGAACGCCATGCCGATCACGAAGAAGGGCCGTTCGGCGATCGCGCCGAGATCGAGCATCATGCCGACCGCGAGGAAGAACAGGCCGAGCAGGATCGAGCGGAACGGCTCGACGTCCGCCTCCAGCTCGTGCCGGTAGGGCGAATCGGCGAGCATCACGCCGGCGACGAAGGCGCCGAGCGCGGTCGAGAGGCCGAGCAATTCCATCAGAGCGGCACTGGCGATCACTGTGAAGAGCCCGGCGAAGACGAACATCTCGCGCTCGCCCAGATTGCCGATCAGCCGGAACAGGGGACGGAGCACGAAGCGCCCGGCAAGCACGAGCCCGACGATCGCACCGATCGTGTAGAGCGCGAGCAGCCACCCGGGCGGCCCGCCCGCGTCGGCCGGATTGCGCGACATCGCCGCGACCAGCGTGATCATCGGCACGATCGAAAGATCCTGGAAGAGCAGGATCGAGAAAGCGCGTTCGCCGAACGGGGTCCTGAGCCGCCCGGCCGATTGCAGCAGGGGCAGTACCTGCGCGGTGGAAGAGAGCGCCAGCGGCAGGCCGAGCGCCAGCGCCGCCGCGCCCGACGAACCGCTCGCCAGCCAGACCAAAGCCGAAGTCGCGACGCCGCAGATCAGCACCTGGAGCAGGCCGAAACCGAAAATATCGTGCCGCATCCGCCAGAGCCGCGACGGATTGAGCTCGAGCCCGACCAGGAAGAGCAGCAGCACGATGCCGATCTCGGCGATTTCGAGCATCGCCTCGCCGCCGTTGACCAGCCCGAGCAGATGCGGCCCGACCAGAGCGCCCGCGACCAGATAGCCGAGGGTGGCGCCGAGCCCGAGCCGGCGGAAGAGCAGCACGAAGACGAGCGCGAAGCCGAGCAGGATCACCGCGTCTTCGAGCAGGGTCATCGGCACGGCGGCGTCATGCTGCATCGGCGCGCTCCGCCTGCGCGGCCGCCTCGGCCGCGGCCTCGAACGCCAGCAGGATCGACGCATGCCGCGCCGTGAACCGCCTGGCGTCGACGAAGACGGAGAGGCCGGTCCATTCGCCCGGATCGTCCCGCGCCCCGGCCAGATAGGCGGCCAGCGCGTCCCGCGCCGCGGCCAGCTCGGCGGCAGTGCTGCCGATCGCCTGCGCGCCCATCAAAGCCGCGGAGGCCTGGCCGAGCGCGCAGGCCCGAACCTCCAGCCCAAGCGCCGTGACCCGGCCCTGCCCGTCGGTCGCGACATCGACGACCACCCGGCTGCCGCAAACCGGCGAGCTTTTCTCGACCGAAGCCTGCGCGGATTGGAGGCGCGCCTGATGCGGGATCGAGGCAGCGAGGCGCAGGATATCGCGGCTGTAGAGCGTGTCCGGCATCGGCCTAAAACGCTCCGCGGCGCCGGCGAAAGCGGACAAAGTTGCGGGGTCCCATGGGGGAAAACAATCTCCCCCCGGATTCGTCGAAAAGCGACGGGTGCGGACGCCCGGGCAAAGGCGTGCAAATCGAACGGCGGGGATGACCGGAAACCATGGCTTACCTCTGCCGCTCTCGACCAGCCGAAGTCCTACAAGTCAAGGTGCGAGGATCAGGCGCGGCGCCAGATCGTGCCGTCCGGGCCGTCCTCCAGCAGCACGCCTTCCGCCGCCAGTTCGGCGCGGATGCGGTCGGACTCGGCGAAATCGCGGCGCTGCTTGGCCTCACTCCGCGCCGCGACCAGTCCGTCGATTCGCATATCGCCTTCGCCCTGGAACCAGGCGGCGGCGCTATCGCCGAGCAGGCCCAGGAGACCGGCGCTCGCCCGTAAGGTCGCTGCGTCCTCGATCCCCGACAGGCGCGAGAGCGCAAGCGGCGTATTGAGGTCGTCGGCCAGCGCCTCGAGCATCGCCGGATCGGGCGAACCCGCTTCCGCATCGCCCGCGCTGCGATAGAGCCGGTCGAGCGTAGCCTTGCTCTGCGCGACGAGGCTTTCCGACCATTCCAGCGGCTGCCGATAATGGGCCGAGAGCAGCGCCATCCGCAGCACCTCGCCCTTGTGCCCGGCCGCCAGCAACTCCGCCGGCGTCACCACGTTGCCGAGGCTCTTCGACATCTTCTCGCTGCCCGCCATGGAGAGGAAGCCGTTGTGCACCCAGTAGCGGGCGAGCGGCGCACCGGCGTGGGCGCAGCGGCTTTGGGCGAGCTCGTTCTCATGGTGCGGGAAGATCAGGTCGAGGCCGCCCCCGTGGATGTCGATGGTGCGGCCCAGATGCTTTTCGATCATCGCCGAGCATTCGATGTGCCAGCCGGGGCGTCCCCGCCCCCAGGGCGAGTCCCAGCCGATCATGTCGTCGCTCGACGGTTTCCAGAGCACGAAATCGGCCGGATCCCGCTTGTAGGTCGCGACTTCGACGCGGGCGCCGGCGATCATCGCCTCGCGGTCGCGGCGGCCGAGGGCGCCGTAATCGGGATCGGACGGCACGTTGAAGAGGACGTGCCCGTCCGCCGCATAGGCGTTGCCGGTCTCGATCAGCCGGGCGATCATCGCGATCATCTCGCCGACATGCTCGGTCGCGTGCGGCGCGAGATCGGGCAGGCGCACGCCGAGCGCGCCCATATCCTCGAGATAGTGGCGCTCGTAGCGCTCGGTGACCACCGCGGGATCGACGCCTTCCGCTTTGGCGGCGTCGATGATCTTGTCGTCGACGTCGGTGACGTTGCGGGCATAGACGACCTTGTCTTCGCCGTAGAGGTGCCGCAGCAATCGGGCGAGCACGTCGAAGACGACGGCGGGCCGGGCATTGCCGATATGGGCGCGGCCGTAGACGGTCGGCCCGCAGACATACATGGTGACGCGGTTCGGATCGGCGGGGGTGAAGACGCGCTTCTCCCGCGCCATCGTGTCGTGCAGGCGAAGCTCGGTCATTGCGCGTTCCCGGCGCTTTCGTTCCCTCGAGGCTCGGCATTGCGGCGCGCCTCGACCAGATCGACCATCATCGCGCTGCTCGACTGCAGCAGCGGATAGGTCCGCGCCTGCGCCACCCATTCCGGCCGTTCGGCCGCCCGGCCCCAGACCGTGTCGTAGACCAGGCTGAAGGTGAGATAGAGCAGGGTCGCGCCGATCAGCCCCTTGAGCGCACCGAAGCCGCCGCCGAGCACGCGGTCGACCGGCCCGACCACCGAAGAGCGCACCTGCCGCCCCACCCGCCGGGAGGCGAGCTTGCCGGCGAGGAAGACGAACCCGAAGACCAAAGCGAAGGCGAGCACCGAGGCGCCGGATTGGGTGCCGATCGGCCCTTCCAGCGCGCCGCTCACCGGCGCGTGCAGATAGCGCACCGCGACGATCGCCAGGAACCAGGCGAACAGCGAGAGCACCTCCGCGACGAAGCCGCGCAGCCAGCCGAACACGGCGCCGGCGCCGACGAGCAGGACGACGATGATATCGAGCGCGGTGAGGGCCATGGATTCGGGCTAGCCGCGCCCCAGCAAATGGTCAACGAGACCGGCGAGCGTGCGGAAGCCGGAGAGCCGCATCGCCCCCTTGTCATCTCCCAGCGCGGCCGGGACGAGCGCCCGCTCGAAGCCGAGCTTGGCCGCCTCCTTGAGCCGCAGATTGGCATGGGCGACCGGACGCAGCTCGCCCGACAGCGCGACTTCGCCGAAGGCGACGCTGTCCGCCGCGATCGGCCGCTCGGCGAGGGCCGAGACCAGGGCCGCCGCGACGGCGAGATCGGCGGCGGGATCGGTGACGCGATAGCCGCCGGCGACGTTCAGATAGACTTCGCAGGTGGAGAAGCTGAGCCCGCAGCGCGCCTCCAGCACGGCGAGGATCATCGCGAGGCGCCCCGAATCCCAGCCGACCGCCGCCCGGCGCGGGGTCGCGCCGCTGGCGAGGCGGACGGTCAGCGCCTGGATCTCGACCAGCACGGGCCGGGTCCCCTCCAGCGCCGGAAACACGACCGCGCCCGGCACCGCCTCGCCCCGGTCGGTCAGGAACAGGGCCGAAGGGTTGGCGACCTCGGCCAGCCCTTCGTCGCCCATCGCGAAGACGCCGATCTCGTCGGTGCCGCCATAGCGATTCTTGGTCGCGCGCAGGATCCGGTATTGGTGGCTGCGCTCGCCTTCGAAACTCAGCACCGTATCGACCATATGTTCGAGCACGCGCGGCCCCGCGATCGCGCCGTCCTTGGTGACGTGGCCGACCAGCACCAAAGCCGCGCCGCTCTCCTTGGCGAAGCGGATCAGCTCGTGCGCGGCGGCGCGGACCTGGCTCACCGTCCCCGGCGCGCCCTCGATCAGGTCCGAATACATGGTCTGGATCGAATCGATCACCACCAGGGCAGGCGGCGCCTGCTCGGCCAGGGTGGTCAGGATATCGCGCACCGAGGTCGCCGCGGCGAGCCGGAGCGCCGCCGCGCCCAGCCCCAGCCCCAGCCCCAGCCGGCGCGCGCGCAGCCGCACCTGATCCGCCGCCTCCTCGCCGGAAATATAAACGACCGGAAGGCCTTGCGCCGCGACCTTCGCGGCGGCTTGCAGCAGCAAAGTGGATTTGCCGATGCCCGGATCGCCGCCGATAAGCGTCGCCGAGCCCGCGACGAAACCGCCGCCCGTCGCCCGGTCGAACTCTGCGATCCCGCTCGACAGCCGGGGCGGCAGCGCCACTTCGGCATCGAGCCCGACCAGATCGATCCTGCGCCCGCCCCCACGCAGGTTGTGGCGGGCCGAAAAGGGCGTCACCACCCCATCCGCATCCTCGACCAGGCTGTTCCACTCCCCGCAATCGGCGCACTGCCCCGCCCAGCGCGGGCTCACCGAGCCACAGAGCTGGCAGACATAGCGTTTCTTCGGCTTGGCCATCTCAGCCGCCGCCGCAAAGGCGACCGAAAGGTCCCAATGTTCGCACTGGCCATGGGACTAAAAAACCAGAGCCTTCCCGGCCGCTTTCAAGCTCGGTGCAACAGGGGGACGAAATGCCGTTCATGCCGCCATAGGTAGCAGAACATAGAAAGAACATCCAGCGGAATCCGCGAGGATCGTCTCAAGACGGGCAGCGCAATTGCTGACGGACCTGGACAAGTTGCTCCGCGGGCAGAGGCGTGGCGCTTTGCGCAACGATCCCGTTGTCCTGACGCGTCAGGCGATAGCGAGCGTCTCCTTCCCGATACCAAATGAGATACCCGCAATTCAGCGCGAGATTCGCGTAGAATCGCTCATAATCCACCGCCACGTAGACGCCCGGACGGGGGGCGCCGTCGGGATTCACATACCAGGTAAGGCGCATCCTGGGATGGGCGCCCCTTGGCCCAGCCTGCCGCCGGAATTCCTCAATCTCGCGCCGCCGCTCGGCCACCGGGGTTTCGGCCTGCTGATCCTCGCTCCACATGGCATGCGCGATTTCAGCATCCCCGCCATCGACGGCGGCGAAATAGCGTTCCGAAACCGCCACGACATCGCGGACGTCCTGCTCCGACGCCTGCCAGTCAGCGGGCGCCTGTTCACCGGTCGGCGGGGACGGTGGCGTATCGGAGCACGTCAGCTCCTGTCTTACCCGGAAGGAGCTTGTTCGATCGCCTTGCGGGCTGATTCTCTCCTCGCCCTCAAAGCGGTAACGATCCGCTACAGAATAACGCGAGCCGCAAACCTCCCGCGCCCGAATCGCTAGCAGACGCTGGCCTTCGGGAGTCTCCGGGCTGACCGGAATGGTGATCGTGAAGTCGTCAGGCCCCAGCACCGCAGCCGCAAATACAAGCAAAAACGGAAACGAAGCCATGAGACGAGCCTAGCGAACATCAGCGGAACATCCAGCAAAATCCGCCCGGATGGAACGCCCGCGCCCGCCCGGCATTCTTCCTTCACCTGTATCAATTTCCCGGGAGGGCCAGCATGTTCGTCCAGATCAGCACCGACAACCGCATCAAGACCGACGCGGCGGCCAATGCCCGGCTCGAGGACAAGATCCGCGCGCGCCTGCGCCGTTTCGAAAAGAGGCTCAGCCATGTCGAGGTGCACGTGACCGACGTCAACGGCGAGAAAGGCGGCGAGGGCGACAAGCGCGCCAGCCTGGAGGTCCGCGCCGCCGGTCACGATCCGGTCGCGGTCCATGCCGATGCCCACCGGGTCGACAATGCGGTGGCGCTGGCCGCGGACAAGGCCGTCCGGGCGCTCGATCACGCGCTTGGCAAGCAGGGCGACCACCGGGGCCACTGAGCTTGCGCCGGCCGCATACGCCCTCCAATGAGGGCGCCGCATGATCCGGGTCGCCTCCTACAATATGCGGAAGGCCATCGGCACCGACCGGCGCCGGCGGCCCGAGCGGACCATCGAGGTGCTGAACGAGCTCGCGGCCGACGTGATCGCGCTGCAGGAGGCCGACAAGCGCTTCGGCAGCAAGGCGAGCGCCCTCCCCTTCGAGATGCTGGCCGCGCACAGCGACTATGTTCCCGTCGAGCTCGACAACCGGCCCGGCAGCATCGGCTGGCACGGCAATGCGCTGCTGGTGCGCAAGGGCGTCGAGGTGCTCGAGCATCACCTCTTCGAACTGCCCTCGCTGGAGCCGCGCGGCGCGGTGCTCGCCGACGTGAAGCTGGACGGCAAATTGCTCCGTATCGTCGGCATGCACCTGGATCTTTCGGGCCTGTGGCGGCGGCAACAGGCGCAGGCGATCCTCGATCACCTGCATGAGCGCGACGGCGAGCCTTCGACCATATTGATGGGCGACCTCAACGAATGGAGCACGCGCGGCGGCTGCCTGCGCGAATTCGCGGTGGATCACGCCTTCGCGCCCTGCGGCTACAGCTTCCACACCCGCCGCCCGATCGTCGCGCTCGACCGGATCATGGTGACGCGCGACCTCAGGATCGTGGGAAGCGGCACGCACAGCACCGCCGCCTCGCGCCGCGCCTCCGATCACCTGCCGATCTGGGCGCATCTCAGGGCGGGCTAGGCCTGGGCGCTCAAGCAGCCGTCATCCCGGACTTGATCCGGGATCCATGAACAGGGCGGTCGACCAGTTTCCGATGCCGGTGTTCATGGATGCCGAATCACGTTCAGCATGACGAAAAGAGGTCAGCCGGCGCCCTGGCTTTCGGTCTCGTTGGTCTCGGGCTCCCGCGGCGCGGGCTCGAGCGGCGTATCCAGCTCCAGCCAGTCGCGCCGGTCGAGGCCGTAGACCATGTCCATCACCTCATATTCGATCCCGTTCGGCATCGGGCTCGCCGAATTCCAGAGCACGACCACGCCCGAGCGCTGGGCGGGATCGAACAGGATCATGGAGCGGTAGCCGCGCACCCCGCCATGATGGCCGACCACCCGATGGCCGGCATAGGTCATCACCCGCCAGCCGAGCCCATAAGCGGTGATCGAGGTGCGCTCGCGATACTTGCGGCGGCGGAAATTCTCGCCCGGCGTGCGCACCAGGGGGGTCTGCACGTTCTGGAGGACCGCCGCCGGAAGCACGTCCGCCGCCAGGCCCATTTGCGCGAGCATCCAGATCGCCAGGTCCTTGATCGAGCCGTTCACCCCGCCGGCCGCCGGGACGCGATAATAAGTGTCGTTGACCTCCTCGGGGCCGAGCGGCACCGCGCCCACGTGCGGCCGCGCCCAGCTCGGCGACGCCATCAGCGCCTCCCGGCTCGTGCTGGCGCTGCTCATCCCGAGCGGCCCGAACAGGCGGTCTTGCAGGACCTGCCCATAAGGCTGGCCGGTCACCCGTTCGACCA
>DATINU010000312.1:0-7693 GCA_035473955.1 Allosphingosinicella sp. | reverse complement strand
TCCGCGGCGCTCCGGTCCGCGGCGCGGCCGCCGTCCGACCAGAGCCCTAGCGCCGCCTCATGCCGGCCCGCCTCCAGCAGCGCGAAATAGGTCTGCACGACATTGGCGGCGCCCTGCGCGCTTTCGGGGGTGAAGGGCGCTTCGGAAACGGGCCTGCGGTCCGCCGAAGGGTCGGAGGCCTGATTCGTGGGCGCGGCGGCGGGGGCGGGCTTCGGCGCCTCGACGGGCGGTGACTGCTCCGCCGTGGGAGTGCAGGCACAAAGGGCGAGCGCGAAAAGCAAGGACCATCGGCTGATCATGGCAGGGCTAGAGCGCCCTTTTCCTAAACGGTGCGTGAACCGTCCGCTCGCGCGCCGTTCATGCAACATCGCGATACTCAGCTTCGTTCCGACTCAGGCCCCCCGCGAGTCGGGTGTTCGAAGGAGTGAACCCATGCGTATGATGATCCTTGCCGTCGCCGCGATCGGCGCCGCCGCTTTGCCCGCCACCGCGGCCAGCGCCCAACGCGGCTATGGCTACGGCTACCATAACAATCGTGGCGAGGTCCGCCAGGAGGTGCGCGAATGCCGCCGCGAGTTGCGCCGCGCCGACAGCCGCCGCGAATATCGGCGCGAGTTGCGCGAGTGCCGGCGCGAGATCGCCCGTGCCCGCGCCGGCTATCGCGATGGCTATTATGGCGACCGCGGTTATCGTGACGACCGCTACCGCGGCCGAAACGGCTATCGCGGCCGGAACGGCTACTGAGCCCAGTTGACTCGGCCCGCGCCATGCGTGGATGTTCCGCGCATGGCCGGGCCGGGATTTTCGCTGCTGAACCTCGCGCGGGGGCTGACGCTCGCCGCGTTGCTCTGCTTCTTCCTGCCCTGGGCGACCGTCTCCTGTTCCTCGGCACGGTTGAACGACACCGTCGAGTTCAGGATGAGCGGCGCGCCGAGCGAGGCAATCGCCAGGCCGAGCGGCTTCGCGCTCGCCACCGGCGGCGTCCGCCTGATTCAAGTGCCGCCCTCGGCCGGCGCCGCGCCGCCCGCCAATCCCTTTGCCCGCCCGGACCCGCTCGCCGCATCGGGCGGCCTGCTGATCCTCGCCGCGCTGGCGCTTCCCTTTCTCCTCCGTGGTCCTCGCGGAAGGCTGGCGGCGCTCGGCGCGACATTGCTGGCCGGGGGCTTCCTGTGTCTCGCTATTTTCGTCCGGCTGCCGCGCACCGCGCAGGATTATGCCGCCGCCCTGATCTCCGGGGACGCCGCCCGGGGTACGCGGCTCGATCCGGCCGAGCTGGTGCGGATGATCGAGGTCCGGACCGAACCCGGCTTCTGGCTGACCCTCGCCGCGCTCGCCGGCGCGGCCGTCCTGCTTGGGCTGTCGGCTAGGGGTCGCTCTCTCCCGGCAGCTTGACCCCCGCGTCGTTCACGTGTATTATCGTAATAATACACCTTGGAGGACTTGCATGCTCATCGCGCTTGTTCTGGCCGCTCAGGCGGCGGTGACGATTCCCGAGGGACAGGCGCTGACCGACGCGGTCCGCGCCCGCGAGCTCGAATTCTTCGCAATCGCCTTCGACCGCTGCGATCCCCCGGCGATGCGCGCCATGGTGACCGACGATTTCGAGATGTATCACGACCGCGACGGCGTGGTCGCGCGCTCCGCCGGCGAATGGATTGCGGGCTACACCGAATGGTGCACCGGGCGGCAGCGGCCCGACGCCTGGCGCTCCCGCCGAGAGCTGATCGATTCGACCTTCACCGTCCATCCGATTCCCGGCCACGGCGCGATCGAGGATGGCGAGCATCAATTTTACGAACGGCGGGGCGAAGGGCCCGAGCGGCTGGTCGGCCGTGCCCGCTTCACCCAGCTTTGGCGGCTGACCCCGGACGGCTGGCGGGTCGCGCGCGTCTTCAGCTACGGCCACCGTGCAATCGGAGACTAGGCCAGCAGCGTTTCCGCTTTTGCCAACGCCGCCGGATCGTCGACGTCGAACCAGAACAGGCCGGTCGCGTCCAAAGTGCGCGCCCGACCCCCGCTCGCGAGCCGTTGCACCCCTTCCGACAGGCTTCCGCCACCGCCCAATGCTTCCGCGAGAGCCGGCGAAGCGCGGAACAGGCCGGTGTCGATCGCATCGAACCGATCGATGGCCTTGCCGATCCGGACGATGGCGCCGTCCTGCGTCTCAACCTTGGTGGCGTCGTCCATGTCGAGCCACGGGCTGGCGAGATCGCGGTCGATGGCGAGCAGGAGCGGCGCGGCGGGCGCGTCGATGAGCGCGCGGACGATCGCGGGATCGAACAGGTGATCGGCCATCATCAGCAGATAATCGCCCTCGATCGCCGCGGCGCCCGCCGCGACCGAATGACCGTTCGGCAGATCCCAGTCCGCCACCCGCACCGTCTCGATCGGAAAATCCGTCAGGGTCGCGAGGAAGGCCTCGACGCGCGCCGCCTCATGCCCCGTCACCACCGTGAAGGCGCTCACCCCGCCCGCCGCGGCGGCTCGGATCACCCGCTCGATCAGCGGCACGCCCGCGACCGGCGTCAGCGGCTTGGACGGAGAAACATCGCGCAGCCGGCTGCCATGGCCGGCGGCGATGATCAAAGCCCTCATTCGGCCCCGATCACTCCGCCGCCAGCGCGTCGCCGGCGATGAACTCCTCGGTCAGCTGGGCGGCGATATCGTCGCTGAACTGCTGCGGCGGATGCTTGCAGAAATAGGCGCTCGGCCCGATCAGCACGCCGCCCTGGCCGCGCTCGAGCGCGACCTTGCAGCAGCGAATCGCATCCACGACCACGCCGGCGCTGTTCGGGCTGTCCTCGACCGAGAGGCGAAGCTCCAGGTTCATCGGCACATCGCCGAACATCTTGCCCTCGGCGCGCAGGAAGCAGAGCTTGTTGTCGTTGAGAAACGGGATGTAGTCCGACGGGCCGATATGGATATCCTCGGCCTCGAGGCGCTCGACCAACGCCGACTGCACCGCCTCGGTCTTCGATTCCTTCTTCGATTCCAGCCGGCTGCGATCGAGCATGTTCATGAAATCGGTATTGCCGCCGGTGTTGAGCTGGTAGGTCTTGGTCATCGCCACGCCGCGCGCGCGGAACAGGCTGGAAAGCACGCGATGGACGATGGTCGCGCCCAGCTGCGCCTTGATGTCGTCGCCGACGATCGGCAGCCCCTTTTCGCGGAAGCGCTTCTCCCATCGGGAATCGCTGGCGATGAACACCGGCATGCAGTTCACCACCGCCACTCCGGCCTTGAGCGCGCATTCCATGTAGAAGCGCACGGCTTCCTCGGAACCGACGGGGAGGAAATTGACCAAGATCTCTGCGCCCGAAGCCTTCAGCGCGGCGACGATATCGGCCTCTTCCGCCTCGGGCTCGTCCGCGCGGATGAAGCCGCGCTCGCCATAGCGCGCCATATGCGGCGCCATGCCGTCGAGCACCTTACCCATCTGCACGGTGACGCCGGTCGCGGGGACATCATTCTGAAACACGGTTGTGCAATTGGGCAGGGCGAAGATCGCCTCCGCCAGGTCCTTGCCGACCTTGCGGGCGTCGGTATCGACCGCCATCACGAACTCGATGTCGGAGATTGCATAGCCACCGATCCGTTCGTGCATCAGCCCGGCGGGAGGCCTGTCGGCGTCATAATAATAGCGGCCCTGCACGAGCGAGCTCGCGCAATTGCCGATGCCGATGAGCGCCACCTTGATTCTGGTCATGCGTTCTTGTTTCTTCCTGTTGGGCCACCAGGCCGGAAAAGCGGCGCACCGTCACGCGTAAAGCGCCGGAAAGTCAAGTTTCTACGCCTCACGACGGGACGCTCGTGGGAGCAGAAACAACGAGCCAAGGACATAGGAAAACCAGATCGTGCCGACCCCCGCATAGATCATCAACGCGACCCGCTCGAGCCCGGCGAGGGTCAGCGCCATGAACAGGAAGGCGAAACAGTCGCGCCCGGTCAGCACCTGGACGAGCCAGTAGACGAAGCCGACGAAGCCCCGCCTGCGTTCCCGCCGCTTGAGCTGATCGAAGCCGACCGGGCCGCCGCCCGCCCGGGCGCGCAGGCCGAGCAACAGGCCGCCGGAGATGGAGAGCGCGACCGCCCAGGCCCCGATCCAGCCGATCGCATCGCCGTCACGCAGCGCGAGGTTGATCGTGAGTCCGGTGACGAACAGCAGGTTGGTGGCGATGTCGACGACGCTGTCAAGCGTCGCCCCGGCCGGCGAGCTGCGCCAGGTCGCCCGCGCCATCTCGCCGTCGACGCCGTCGAGCACCGAGGCCGCCTGGAAGAGAACCGCTCCGGCGATCAGACCGGCCTCGCCGCCTTTGACGAGCAGCGGGAAGATGGCGAGCGCCAGCACGGCGTTGAAGGCGGTGACGTGGATCGGCCGGACCCCGGGGATTTGAAGCAGGAGCCAGCTGATCCGCTGCGAGATCGGCCGGTTCAGCCAGCGCGAGACCAGGCCATCGCCGGGCTTGCCGGTCTGCCGCACGATCTCCCAGGAGGACGGCGGACAAAAGCCCGCTGCCCCGCTCCGATCGGGGGCGAGCGCAACCTCCGCGCCACCGCGCAGGCGCTCAATGTCGGCCAAGGTCGCGGGCGCGAGCGCTCCTTCGCCGAGGCCGAGCCGAATGCGGGTTTCGCCTGCTTCGGCACGGGCGCGGACGGCGCGTGCGGCCGCGGCGACGCCGGCCACGCGCCGATCCGCCTCGCGCGCGGAGGCGAAGGCGATCATTGCCGCTGCTTTTTCGCTTCCCATCGAGCGGCTCCTTACCGCAAGTAACGCGTCTCGCGGCGGTTCTTGTCCACAAAAGGAGGCGGTATCATGGCATCGGCGCGGCCAGCCGCCGTCCCCCGGCCAAGCAGCCGGCCGCGGGAAACCCAGGACCCGCTCAACCTCTATCTCTACCATCCGCTCGCCGCCCGGCTGGCACGGCTGCTGCTGCCGACAGGAATTCCGGCCAACGCGGTCTCGGTATTCAGCCTGGTCGCGCTCATCGGCGCGGCGTTCGCCTACACCGAGCTCAGCTGGCCGGCCGGGGTCCTGACCGGCTTCGGCCTGATGCTGCTCTGGCATGTGATCGACGGCGCCGACGGCGATCTCGCCCGGATGAAGGGGACCGCCTCCACCACCGGCGAGCTGGTCGACGGGGTCTGCGACTATCTCGGCAACGTCATCATGTATTTCGCCTTTGCCTTTCTGCTCGACGATACGCTGGGAGGGTGGGCCTGGGTGCTCGCCTGGAGCGCGGGCGGCAGTCACATCGTCCAGACCAACCACGCCGAATCGCAGCGCCGCGCCTATCTCTGGCGCGCGCATGGCGTGCCCTGGCTCCGCAACGACGCGGCCGACGGCGAACCGCTGTTCCGCAAGAGCAGCTGGTTCACCCGCTATTTCGGCTTCTGGGCCGTGGGCTATCTCTGGCTCGCCCAGCGGATGAGCCCCGGTGCCAACGCAATCGACGCGGCACTGGCCGACACGGCCGGAGATCCCGCGCGAACCTTGCGTATCCGCCGCCTGGTCCGCCGCGCCTCCCGCGGCTCGCTGCACCTCGAAAAGGCGCTCGGCGGCAATCCCAAGACGATCATCATCGGCCTCAGTATGGCGGCGGGAAGCCCCGCTTGGTACTTCCTGACCGTCATTTTCGTGCTGAACCTGATCCTCATCTGGTCGGTCGTGCACCACAATCGCATGAACCGGCGCCTCGCCGCGATCCTCAGCCCGTCGCCTTGAACCCTTCGGCGAGAAACGTCTCGATCTTCTCCGCCCTGTTGTCCCAGGTCAGCGCCTCGGCGCTGCGCAACGCGCCCCGTGCCAGCCGGGCGGCAAGGCCGGGCTCGTCGAGAATCCGGTCGAGCCCCGCCGAGGCCAGATCGGGGCGCCCGGGCGGGACCAGCAGGGCGTTCTCACCGTCTTCGAGCAGCTCCGCGGTGTCGGGCGCCGCTGGTGCGAGAATCGGCTTGCCGGCGGCGAGATAGGCGAAGAGCTTCAGCGGCAGCACGCAATTGCGGAACTGCTCGAGCGGCGCGCGGGACGGAGGGATCAGCAGCACGTCCGCCGCCGCCAGCCAGGCGGGCAGCGCGCCCGGCGCCTGCCAGGGCACGATCCGGACGTTGGCATGGCCCGCCGCTTCGGCCTCAACCGGCCCGTCGCCTTCCGAGCCGACCAGCACGAACAGGATGTCGGGCCGGAGCGACGCGAGACGGAGCAGCTCGTCCAGCCCCTTGGCGGCGTTGATCCGACCGGCATAGAGCGCGATCGGGCGATCCGCCGGCAGCTCGGGCCGCGCTCCCGGCGCGTCCGGCATCGGCCCGGCCCCGTTGTGCGCGACGAGCAGCTTCGCGGGATCGACCCCGGCACGCCGGTAGGATTCGGCCGCGTAGCTGGAATGCAGGATCAGCCCCACACAGTGAGGACTGCGTGCCGTGCGGCGGATCAGCGGCCGGATCGCCGGCAAATCGTCCGGCCAGGGGCGATAATGGTCGGTCGCAAAGGGCAGGGGCGCGCGGCCGCCGATCGCGAGCATCGCGGGAATCCGGGAATAAAGCATGTCCGCGTCCGCCAGCGCCGGATCGCGGAAGACTTGGCGGAGCCACAAGAGCTGGCCGAGCGCGCTCTCGCCCGCCCAACGGCTGGGGCGCTGGAGCAGGCGGAATTCGCCGACCACCTCGAAATAGGCGCGAAGGTCCGCGGCGCTGAGCGCCGGATCGTCCGCGCACCGCGGCATCAGCATGGTCACCTCGACGCCCCGCCGCGCCAGCGCCGCCGCGGTCGCCATGGTCTGCGCGCGGCACGCCTTGCGGTCGGGCCGCGACCAGAGCAGTGGATAGACGAGCCGCATCGCCCCTTCGTCCGCCAATGCGCGGGGCCGGTCAACCGGGGAGGCTAGCCTCGGCGCCCGCCCCGCGGCTAACGAAGGGCATGGCCGGTTACGACATCCTGATCGTGGGCGCGGGGCATGGCGGTGCGCAGGCCGCGATCGCGCTCCGCCAGCTCGGCTTCGCAGGCAGCATCGGCATGATCGGCGCCGAGCCCGAACTGCCCTATGAACGTCCGCCGCTTTCCAAGGATTATCTGGCCGGCGAGAAGACGTTCGACCGAATTCTGATCCGCCCGCCCGCCTTTTGGGAGGAGCGCGGCGTGCGGATGATCCTCGGCATGGCGGCCGCCGCGGTGGACGCCGAAGCCCATGAGGTCGTGCTGCGTGACGCCCGGCAGATCGGCTACGGATCTTTGATCTGGGCGGCCGGCGGCTCGCCCCGGCGCCTCGCCTGCGCGGGCGGCGACCTGGCCGGGGTCCACACGATCCGCAGCCGGGCCGACGTCGACATCCTGCACGGCGAGCTTGGCGACGCGCACCGGGTCGTCGTGATCGGCGGCGGCTATATCGGCCTGGAGGCGACGGCGGTGCTGCGCAAGGCCGGCAAGGAGGTCGTTCTCCTGGAGGCTCTCGACCGCGTGCTGGCGCGAGTCGCGGGCGCGCCGGTTTCGCATTTCTACGAAGCCGAACATCGCGCCCAGGGGGTCGAGATCCGCACCGCCGTCGCCGTCGAGGCGTTGCTTGGCCAGGGCCGAGTCAGCGGCGTCCGCCTCTCCTCGGGCGAGAGGATCCCGGCCGACATGGCGATCGTCGGCATCGGCATCGCCCCCGCGATCGGGCCGCTGCTCACCGCCGGAGCCGAGGGCGGAGACGGCGTCCATGTC
>DATINU010000311.1:0-12936 GCA_035473955.1 Allosphingosinicella sp. | reverse complement strand
CCCACCAGGTGCCGGCATTGCCGCGAATATCGATTCCGGATTGGGCGCGCGCATAAGGCACGCATTGCAGCGCCGCGGCGGCGGGGGTCGCGACGCTCGCGATCAGCCCCACGGCCAGCAGCGTGCGAAAAACGAGGCGCTTGAAGAACGATGGTGTTGGCATGAATCCCCCCGGACCGATGACCATCACCCTAAACGGATTCGCTGAAGCAAATAGCCACGGCCGGGTCGGCGCACCCCGCCCGGTGAACGGTTCGTCCCGGCCGGCGGCCGGAAGGATGAAGCCCGGTTAAGGACTAGGCCAGAATCCGCGCCAGCCCTTTCGACAATTGCAGCGCGCCGTTGAGCCGCGCCTCGGCGGTGGGCCAGGGGCGGGTGATGACGAGCTTCGAATCGGGGCGGAGCTTGGCGGTGCCTTTCAGGCGCTCGACATAGGCAAGCAGCCCGGGAAGATCCGGGAAGCTGTCATTGTAGAAACTGACCAGCGCGCCCTTGGGGCCGACATCGAGCTTGGCGACCATCGCCTGCTTCGCATTGAGCTTGATCTCGATGATCTTGAGCAGGTTCGCGAGCGGCTCGGGCAGGGTGCCGAAGCGGTCGATCAGCTCGGCGGCGAAGGGGTCGATCTCGGCGGCGGTCTCGAACTCGTTCATGCGGCGATAGAGGCCCATGCGCAGATCGAGATCGGGGACATATTCTTCCGGGATCAGGATCGGCGCGTCGACCGTGATCTGCGGCGAGAAGGCTTCGGGCCGGGCCTCGAGCCCGCCCGCTTTGGCTTCCAGGATCGCCTCCTCCAGCATCGACTGGTACAGTTCGAAGCCGACCTCCTTGATATGGCCCGATTGCTCGTCGCCGAGCAGGTTGCCGGCGCCGCGTATGTCGAGATCGTGGGTGGCGAGCTGGAAGCCGGCGCCGAGGCTGTCCAGCGCGGCCAGCACCTGCAGCCGCTTGTCGGCCGTTTCGGTCATCAGCCGGCCGGCCTGTGTGGTGAGATAGGCGTAGGCGCGGATCTTGGCCCGCCCGACGCGGCCGCGCAGCTGGTAGAGCTGGGCGAGGCCGAAGCGGTCGGCGCGGTGGATGATCATCGTGTTGGCGCTGGGGATGTCGAGCCCGCTCTCGACGATCGTCGTCGAAAGCAGAACCTCGTATTTCCGGTCGTAGAAGGCGCTCATCCGCTCCTCGACCTCGGTCGGCGCCATCTGGCCATGGGCGACGACGTAGCGAACCTCGGGTACCTCGCCGCGCAGGAACTCCTCGATCTCGGGCAGGTCTTTGATCCGCGGCACGACGAAGAAGCTCTGCCCGCCGCGATAATGTTCGCGCAGCAGCGCCTCGCGGACTACCACCGGGTCCCAGGGCATCACGTAGGTGCGCACCGCGAGCCGGTCGACCGGCGGCGTCTGGATGACGCTGAGTTCGCGCAGGCCCGACATTGCCATTTGCAGCGTGCGCGGGATCGGGGTCGCGGTGAGGGTGAGGACATGGACGTCGGCCTTCAGCGTCTTCAGCCGCTCCTTGTGGGTAACGCCGAAGCGCTGCTCTTCGTCGACGACAACGAGGCCGAGCTTCCTGAACTCCACGCTCTTTGAAAGCAGCGCGTGGGTGCCGATGACAATGTCGATCTTCCCGGCTTTCAGCCCTTCCTTGGTCGACGCCGCTTCCTTGGCGGGGACGAGGCGGGACAGGCGGCCGATCTCGATCGGGAAACCTTGGAAGCGCTCTCTAAACGTGTTGAAATGCTGGCGCGCGAGCAAGGTGGTCGGCGCGATCAGGGCCACCTGCTGCCCCGCCATCGCGGCGGCGAAGGCGGCGCGCAGCGCGACCTCGGTCTTGCCGAAACCGACGTCGCCGCAGATCAAGCGGTCCATCGGGGTGCCGGCGCCGAGATCCGCCATCACGTCGGCGATGGCGCGATCCTGATCCTCGGTCTCTTCATAGGGGAAGCGATCGGCGAAGGCGGCGAAGCCGGTGTCGGGCTCGATCACCGCGCCCGGGCGGAGCGCGCGCTCGGCAGCGACCTTGATGAGATCGCCGGCGATCGCGCGAATCCGCTCCTTCATCCGGCTCTTGCGCCGCTGCCAGGCCTCGCCCCCGAGGCGGTCGAGCGGCACGCCTTCGCTTTCCGCGCCGTAGCGCGAGAGGATGTCGATATTCTCGACCGGGACGTAAAGCTTGTCGCCGCCCGCATAGGAAAGCGCGACGCAATCGTGCGGCGCCTTCTGTACCGGGATTTGAGTCAGGCCCTCGTAGCGGCCGATGCCGTGATCGGCGTGGACGACGAGATCGCCAGGGGTCAGCGTCGCCAGCTCCGAAAGGAATGCGTCGGCATCCTTGCGCCGCTTGCGGCGGCGGACCAAGCGGTCGCCGAGGATATCCTGCTCGGTGAGCAAGGCGACGTCGCGCCCGGTGAAGCCGTGGTCGAGCTGGATCACGGCCAGCGCCACGCCGGAAGCACCGAGCGCCTGCTGCCAAGTCTCTGTCTCGGCGATGCCGTTGAGGCCGTGATCGGCGAGCAGGCTCTTCAGCCGCTCGCGCGAGCCGGCGGTGTAGGAGGCGAGCACGACCTTGCGCTTCTCGCGCTTCAGCGCCGCGACATGAGCGACCACCGCCTCATAGACGTTCATGCCCTGCGCGCGCTCCGGCGCGAAATCACGGGCGGCATCGACCTCGAAATCGATGACCGAAGCGCTTTCCGGCTCGTGGAACGGGGTCAATTCGTGCAACGGGCGCGCCGCCGCGATGTCCGCCCATTCCTCACGGGACAGATAGAGCGTGTCCGGCGCCAGCGGGCGGTAGGAGCCGGCGTCCGAACTCTGCGCGCGGACGCGGTTCTCGTGATAGTCGGTCACCGCCTCGAAGCGCGCCTCGGCGGCGCCGGCATCGTGCGCGTCGCGGACGATCAGGTCGTCGTCGGAAAGGTGATCGAACAGGGTCGCCAGCTTTTCCTCGAACAAGGGCAGCCAGTGATCGATCCCGGCGATCCGGCGGCCGTCCGACACGGCCTGGTAGAGCGGATCGCCGGTCGCGTTGGCGCCGAACAATTCGCGATAGGCCGAGCGGAAGCGCTTGACGCTGTCCTCGTCGAGCAGGGTCTCGGACGCGGGCAGCAGGGTGAAGCCTTCGATCCGGTCGATGCTGCGCTGGGTCGCGGGATCGAAACGGCGGACGCTTTCGATCTCGTCGCCGAAGAAATCGAGGCGGAGCGCATGCTCTTCACCCGCGGGGAAGAGATCGACGAGGCCGCCGCGCACCGCGAACTCGCCGGGATCGCGCACCGTCTCGGTGCGGCCATAGCCATTGGCCTGAAGGAGGCGGGTCAGTTGATCGAGGTCGATCCGCTCGCCGGGCGCGAGCCGCGCAACCAGCTGGCGAATGCGGAACGGCGTCAGCGTCCGCTGCGTCGCCGCGCTGACCGTGGTGACGAGCAACTGCGGTCCCTCGGGCTTGCGCTGCAAGGCATGCAGCGCCGCCAGCCGCTCCGAAGTGCTGCGCAGCGACGGCGAGGAGCGATCGTAGGGCAGGCAATCCCAAGCCGGAAAGCTCAGCACCCCCAGTTCCGGCGCGAAATAGGCGGCCGCATCCGCCAGCGCCCGCATCGCCCCCTCGTCCGGCGCGATGAACACCGCCCGGCCTTTGGCGGCGCGGGCGAGATCGGCCGCCAGCCACGGCATGAAGCCCGCCGGCACGCCTGCCAGCGTCATCGGCTTCGCCGCCGTCAGAATTGTCTGGAGGTCGCTCATTCGCTCGGATGCTTCACGTAATCGGCGGCTTGCAGGCGGGCCATCATCTCGCCCCGCCAGCGTTCGGGCACGGCGGCGGTTCCCATCGCCCAGGCGAGGATGTCGACATCCTGCTCTTCGAGCAAAGCCTCGAACCAGGCGGCCTTGTCATCGTCCCACGTCGAGTGCCAGCGGTCGAAATAGCCGCCGACCAGCATGTCGGCCTCACGCACGCCCCGGTGCCAGGCGCGGAAGCGGAGACGTTTGAGGCGGGTGTCGCGGTCCATGGTCTCCATGCGGAATTGGCCGACGGGCTTTTCAAAAGCCAGTCGGCGGCGGTACGGACGGTGGAGATAGCCATGCGCCCCGACATTCTCAATCCACTGTTCGCCGACATGGAGGCGCTGCAATGACCCGCGAAGCGCTGGTGAAGCAGGCTGCGCGGGCGGCCTATGGGTGGGACCGTCCGCAGAGCTGGGCGGCCGCGCTCGACCTGCTGGCGAAGGCGGCCGAAGCCGGCGAGGAGGGGGCCCGGCGGCAGTGCGACCTGGTATCGCAGGCGCCGATCGAGGAGTTGCTCACACCGCCGCGCGTCGAGCGGCTCACCAGCCGCGCAGTCATTACCGCCTGCCGTGGCTTTGCCCCGCCGGGATTTGCCGAATGGCTGATCGATCGGGCCCGAGACCGGCTGGCGACCGCTGCAGTGAACCAGGCCGGCGACCTACCGATCGTGCGGTCGGCCCGAGCCTTTGCCTTCGAACCTCGGGAGCGCGACGTCGTCCTGGCGATCATTCAGGAACGCGCCGCGCGCCTCGTCCGCGTCCCCGTCGACTATCATGAGCCGCCGAACGTCATCTCTTACGAGCCGGGGCAGGAATTTGGGCTGCATGCGGACTATATCGATCCTCACGTGCCGGAATTTCAGCGCGAACTGCAGTTGATGGGGCAGCGAACGGTCACGATCCTCACCTACCTGACCACGGATTTCGAGGGTGCCGAAACCTACTTTCCCGATGCCGGTCTAAAAGTTCGAGGCGGGGTGGGAGACGCGATTGTCGTCGTCAACGTGCAGGCGGACGGGACGCCGGACTTCAACACCCGCCATTGCGGCCTGCCGCCGACGCGCGGCCGAAAATGGGTGCTCTCGCAATGGCTAAGGTCGCAACCCTTTCCCTTTCAGCCCGAGGACCTGGCGTGAGCCGCCGCGGTCCCGGAGCCGGCTGATGCGCCCGGACATCCTCAATCCGCTGTTCGCCGAAGTGGAGGTGCTGAAGGGCATCGGGCCCGCGCTCGCCAAGCCGCTGCACCGGTTGAAGCTGGATCGGGTGGTCGACCTGCTCTTCCATCTGCCGACGGGCTGGATCGACCGGAAAAAGGTCGAGACGCTCGACGAGGCGGATGTCGGGCGGGTGATCACGGTCACGCTCACCCCCCGCGATTACCGGCAGAGCGGAGGCAGGGGGCTGTTCCGGATCTTCGCGGAGGACCAGGCCGGCAATTACGTCACGCTCACCTATTTCAACAATCCGGGCTGGGGGAAGAAGCAGCTCCCCCTCGGCGAGCCGCGCATCGTCTCGGGCAAGCTCGATCGCTACGGCCAGGAGCTGCAGATGGTCCACCCCGACCATGTCGTGACTCCCGGCGAGGCGGCCACGATCCCCGAGCGCGAGCCGGTTTATCCGCTCTCCGAAGGGCTAACCAACCACCGCCTCGCTGACTTGGCGGAGCAGGCGCTGGTCCGCCGCCCGGAGCTTGGGGAATGGATCGAGCCGAGCCTCAAGGCGCAGCAGCGCTGGCCCGATTGGGCCGAGGCGCTGGAGATCGCACATCGCGATCCGGCTGCCGCCGAAGCGCGCGAGCGGCTGGCCTATGACGAAGTGCTGGCCAATCAGCTCGCCCTGATGCTGGTCCGCGCCTCCTCGCGAAAGCGACGCGGCGTGCCGCTCACGGGCGACGGACGCCTGCGCGATCAGCTCAAGCTGCCCTACGTCCCGACCGGCGCCCAGAGCCGCGCCGTCGCCGAAATCGAGGGCGATCTGCAGCAGGACGTGCCGATGCTCCGCCTGCTTCAGGGCGACGTCGGCTCGGGCAAGACCTTGGTGGCGCTGATGGCGATGCTCGCGGCGGTCGAGGCGGGCTGCCAGGCGGCCCTGCTCGCGCCCACCGAACTGCTTGCCCGCCAGCATTACGACACGCTCTCCCGCCAGCTCGCGGGCCTGCCGGTCAACGTCGCCATCCTCACCGGCCGGGAGAAGGGCCGCGCCCGCGAAGCCTGCCTGATGGGCCTCGCCGACGGCTCGATCCATGTCCTGGTCGGCACCCACGCCATCTTCCAGCAGGCGGTCGGCTACAAATGCCTCGGCCTCGCCGTGGTCGACGAGCAGCACCGCTTCGGCGTTGCCCAGCGAATGATGCTGGCGAGCAAGGCCGAGCGGCCGCCGCATTTGCTGGTGATGACCGCGACGCCGATCCCGCGCACGCTCACCCTCACCCATTATGGCGAGATGGACGTCAGCCGGCTCGACGAAATGCCGCCGGGCCGCCAACCGGTCGAGACGCGGGTGGTCAGCGAGGACCGGCTGGGCGAAGTGGTGGATGGGCTCAGCCGGCATCTGCTGGCGGGCAAGCAGGCCTATTGGGTCTGCCCACTCGTGGAGGAAAGTGAAACCAGCGATCTCGCCGCGGCCGAGGAGCGGGCGCGGCAATTGACGCAGCGCTTCGGCGATCGCGTCGGCGTCGTCCACGGCCGGATGAAGGGCCCGGAAAAGGACGCCGTGATGGAGGCCTTCGCCGCCGGCCGGATCGGCGTGCTCGTCGCCACCACGGTGATCGAGGTCGGCGTCGACGTCCCCAATGCCAGCCTGATGATCGTCGAACATGCCGACCGCTTCGGCCTTGCCCAGCTCCATCAGCTGCGCGGCCGCGTCGGCCGCGGCGAGGAAAAAAGCATCTGCCTGCTGGTCCGCGGCAACATGCTCAGCGAAACCGCGCGCGCCCGACTCACCCTGATGCGCGAAACCAATGACGGCTTCCGCATCGCCGAGGAGGATCTGCGCCTGCGCGGCGCCGGCGAGATTCTCGGCACGCGGCAATCGGGAGAAGCCCAGTTTCGCCTCGCCTCACCTGAGCAGATCCAGGCCCTTGCGCCCATGGCCAATGACGACGCGCGATTGTTGGTGGATCGCGACGGCGGCCTCGACAGCGAACGGGGGCAGGCGGCGCGCAACCTGCTCTATCTGATGGAGCGGGATGCGGCAGTGGGGCTGCTGCGGGGCGGTTAATGCCGCCGCAGCGGCACCACATTGTCCCCCGAGTTGAAGAGACTGGCGAGTGCGGCGGCGAGGTCGGCCTGGGCGAAGGGCTTGGACAGGCGGGGCAGCTTGAGGATGTCGTCGGTCGTGCCCGTATAGCCCGTGATGATCAGGATCGGCACGCCGGGACGGATCAGGTCCAGCCGACGCGACAGCTCGGCGCCGTTGATCCGCGGCATCTTGTAATCGGTGACGACGACGTCGACCTGAAGGCCCGCCGCGAATTTGCCCAGCGCTTCGGCGCCGCCGGCCGCCTCGATGACCTCATGGCCGAGGTCGCGCATCATTTCGGCCGTCGCGGCGCGCACGATCTCCTCGTCGTCGATGAGCAGGATGGTCAGCGACCGGTCCATCGTTGGCAAAGCCAGCTTATGGGTGGGCAGGGCTCCTGCCGCGACCTCATCGGCAACAGGCAGATAGAGATCGGCGCGAGTTCCCTGTCCGGGCGCGCTGGTCAGGACAAACGCGCCGCCGAGCTGCGCAGCCAGGCCGTGTACCATGGAGAGGCCAAGACCGGTTCCGCGTCCCGTTTCCTTGGTCGAGAAGAACGGCTCGACGGCGCGAGCCAGCGTCTCTGCGTCCATGCCGACGCCAGCGTCGATGACCGACAGGCGTAAATACAGGCCGGGCGTGAGCTTCGGTTCCTGGCCGGGCCCGACCGCGAGCTGCTCCGTGACGACGGTCAGCGTGCCGCCTTGCGGCATAGCATCGCGCGCGTTGACGCAGAGGTTGAGGATGGCGAGTTCGAGTTGGTTCGGATCCGCGAGTGCTGCAGGGAGCTTCTCGTCCTGGCGGAGATGAACCTCAATCGTCGGTCCCACCGCGCTGGTCACGAGGTCACGCATTCCGCCAAGCAAGGCGGCTAGATCGACGGCGCGGGTTTGCAATGTCTGACGTCGAGCAAATCCCAGCAGGCGCTGCACCAGGGTGGTCGCGCGGTCCGCGGCCTGGAGCGCATTGGCGATCAACCGCGTCGTTCTCTGGTCATGATCGCCATGCTTGCGCTGGAGCATGTCGAGCGCGCCGGTGATCGGAGTCAGCAAATTGTTGAAATCGTGAGCGACGCCGCCGGTCAGCTGACCCAGCGTCTCCAGCTTCTGCGCCTCGTGCAGCTGGGCGACCGCGATCTCATGCTCGGCGGTTCTAGCCTCGACGCGCTGCTCCAGGACCTCGGCGAGATCGCGAAGCTCATCGAGCCGCCCGCGCGCTTCATACTGGCGGCGGCGGCCGCGAAGCGCCGATCGCGCAAGGCTGATCAACGTCGTCGGGTGGAAGGGCCGCTCGAGAAATGTGACGTTGCCTAGCAGGTCGAGATGGCGCCCCGCTGACGGATTGCGTTCGAGCCCGCCGCCGCGTTGGGTCAGCAGAATGAAGGGGAAATCGGACCATTCCGCTTGCGCCTCGATCCACCGCGACAGCGGCTGCATGTCGGCACTCGCCAGCGCCTCTTCGGTGATCAGGGAGAAGCCGGCGCCCGCCGAAAGCAAAACCAGCAATTCGCCAACGTCGCGCGCGGTCTCGGTCCGGAGTCCAGCCTCGGCGAGCATCGCCCGCGCAACCGCGGCGTCGCGGCCTTGGGGGGCGAGGATTATGGCCCGTTCGGAGAGATGCGGAATCACGTGTCCACGGATTCAAGCAGATCCGGGGTGGCGCCAACCAGATTGGGAACGCCGCGCAACACGCCCTGGAAGCCCATCAGCGGCTCTCCGAGCGTGACACCGCGCCCATCGATGACATATTCGCGGATCGTGTCTTCGTGTGCGCTTGTTCGTTTCTTGATGACCGAGATCGCGCGCCGGACGCGCCCCAAGGCTTCGAAATAGCGAAGCAGGATGACCGTATCGGCGAGATATGTGACATCGACCGGCGCCTTCATGTCTCCAACCAGGCCATGCTGCGCCACAGTCAAGAAGGTCGAGGCGCCCTGGCGGTTCAGATATTGGAGCAACTCATGCATGTGGAGGATAAGCGCCTGCTCCTCGGGCATGGCTGCCTGATACCCGTTGAGACTGTCGATCACGACGGTCTTCGCGCCCTTTTGCTCGACGCAGCCGCGCACGCGCGACGAAAGCTCGCCCGGCGTCAGCTCGGCCGCATCGACCTGCTCGATCGCGAGGCGGCCGGTATCGGCCATGGCCTGGAGGTCGAGACCAAGCCCTTTCGCACGGTCGAACAGCAGGCCGAGCTCTTCGTCGAAAACGAACATGGCCGCGCTTTCACCTCGATTGATTGCGGCCGCGACGAACGAAAGCGCGAGGAGGGATTTGCCCGTGCCGGCCGGTCCCAGGATCAGTACGCTCGATCCGCGCTCGACGCCGCCGCCGAGCAAAGTGTTCAATTCCTCGGATTGGCTCTTCAGCACGTCACGCGAGAATTTCGTTCGGTGCTCGGCCGACACCAGGCGCGGGAAGACGCGCACTCCGCCGGTATCGATGACGAAATCGTGGTAGCCGCCCCGATAGCGCTGGCCGCGATATTTGATGACGCGCAGCCGCCTGCGCTCGGGGCCATATTCAGGGGACAATTCCTCCAGCCTAACAACGCCGTGCGCGACGCTGTGCATCGTTCGGTCATTGGCCTCGCTCGAAAGGTCGTCGAGCATCAGCACCGTAGCCTTGCTCCGGGAAAAGTAATGTTTGAGCGCAAGGATCTGGCGGCGGTAACGAAGTGACGATTGGGCGAGCAACCGAATTTCGGAAAGGCTGTCGAGCACGACACGCTGAGGCGCAATTCGTTCGAATGCTTCGAAGATCCGCTTGGTGGTTTCCCCCAGCTCCAGATCGGAGGAATAGAGCAGGCTCTGCTGCTGGTCTTCGTCGAGCAGGCTCTCCGGCGGCACCAGCTCGAAAATATCGATCCCCTCGAGCGACCAGCCATGCGAGGCGGCGCCGTTCCTGAGTTCGTCCTCGGTTTCCGAAAGCGTTATATAAAGCGAGCGCTCGCCGGCTTTGGCGCCCGCCATCAGGAATTGCGTGGCGATCGTCGTCTTGCCGGTTCCAGGGCTGCCTTCGAGCAGAAACAGGCGGCCAAGGGCGAGGCCGCCCGCCGTGATGTCGTCGAGTCCGGTGACCCCAAAATCTGCTTTCTCAGTTGTATCTGGCATTGAAAACCCTCGGTTCGGAGAGGCTCAACGCAAACGCTCGCGTAACGATCCGACGCATTCAAGTTGGACGGGTTGATCAGCTGGACAGCAGCCCGTGCTTTTTGCGGCCGGCCGAAATCCGGATATGCCCGGCAAGGATCTCAATCGGCCCATCCTCGCTGACGGCCTGGCCGTCTACCCGCGCGCCGCCCTGTGCGATCAGCCGTCGCGCCTCGTTTTTCGAGGCGACGAGACCGAGGCCGAGCAAGGCCTCGACCAGACTGATCGAACCTTCGACCTTCAGCGTCGGCAAATCCTCGCCGGCCGCGCCTTCCTCGAAGGTCTTGCGCGCCGTCTCGGCCGCACCGGCCGCCGCGTCGTCCCCGTGCAGCATCGCCGTCGCCGCGTCGGCCAGCGCCTTTTTGGCGTCGTTGATCTCCTGGCCTTGCAGCGCTTCCAGCCGGGCGATTTCGGCGAGGGGCAGGTCGGTGAACAGACGGAGGAACTTGCCGACGTCGGCGTCCTGCGTGTTGCGCCAGAACTGCCAATAATCGTAGGGCCCGAGCTGGTCCGCATTGAGCCAGACCGCACCTTTCTCGGTCTTGCCCATCTTGCCGCCGTCCGCGGTCGTGATCAGCGGCGTGGTGAGGCCGTAGACCTCGACGCCGTCCATCCGCCGGGTCAGCTCGAGGCCGTTGACGATATTCCCCCACTGATCCGAGCCGCCCATCTGCAGCCGGCAGCCGGCGCGCAGCGAAAGCTCCCGGAAATCGTAAGCCTGCAGGATCATGTAGTTGAATTCGAGGAAGCTCAAAGATTGCTCGCGATCGAGGCGGAGCCTCACGGAATCGAAGCTCAGCATCCGGTTGACCGAGAAATGCTGCCCGATCTGGCGCAGGAACGGGATATATTCGAGCGCGTCGAGCCAATCTGCATTGTTGACCAGCACGGCGTCCGTGGCCCCATCGCCGAAGACCAGGAAGCGTTCGAAGACGCGCTTGATCGAGGCGATGTTGGCGTCGATCGTCTCGGCGGAGATCAGCTTGCGCGCTTCGTCCTTGAAGCTCGGATCGCCAATCTTGGAGGTGCCGCCGCCCATCAGCACGATCGGCTTGTGCCCGGCCTGCTGCAGCCGGCGCAGCATCATGATCTGGACGAGGCTGCCGACATGAAGCGACGGCGCGGTCGCATCGAAGCCGACATAGCCGGGAATCACCTGCGCCTGGGCGAGCGTATCCAGCCCTTCCGGGTCGGTGACCTGATGGATATAGGCGCGCGCGTCGAGTAGGCGCAGAAGCTCGGATTTGTATTGGCTCATCGACGGGCGCGTAGCACAAATGCCGCCCGAGGCGAGAGGGGAGTGGCGTGCTTCAGAAGGTGTCGTGGTTTCTGGGCGCACTGGTCGGGCTGCTCCTGCTCCCGGTCATCCTGCCGGTCATGGCGATCCGGAGGCTGTTCGGCCTGCACAAGAGGAAGGTCGGCCCCGACTATCTCGCCGCGATCCTCCAACGGGCGGCATTCGGCGTCGAGAGCGAGGGCGATTGGGCCGACTTGAAGCAGGGGCCGCTTCGCGACGGCGCGCTGGAGGCGATCCGCCTTCGCGCCATCGCTTTTGCGCCGCCCGTGAAGCTCGACCGCGCCGAGCGCGACGCGCTGCATGCGCTCATGGAAGAGGCTAAGGCGCTGCCATGCGCGCAGAGCTGATCCGTCACCCCGACACGCCTTCCGGCTCGGTCAAGCGGATCCGCGTCGGTTTCGCGCCGAGCGGCTACGGGCCCACCAAGCTTGAATATCGCGTCTTTGCGAGCGGCGGGCTGAGCTTGCCCCCGCCGGAAGGGGCAAAGCGCCGCGACCGGCTCTGGGAGACCACCTGCTTCGAACTCTTCGTGCGTCCCGAACCCGACGACACCTATTCCGAATTCAACTTTTCGCCGTCGCGGGCCTGGGCGGCTTATCAATTTCAATCCTATCGCAAGGGAAGGCGCGATTTGCCGCTGGCGGCACCGAAGATTGACTTCTGGAACGACGTGAGCGGGTGTTCGCTTCGGGCCGAACTTGGCCTGATCATGCCCTGGGCATGGCAATGCCGGGTCGGGCTCTCCGCGGTGATCGAGGAAGCCGACGGCACCAAATCCTATTGGGCGCTCGCGCACCCGCCCGGCGAGCCCGATTTCCATCATCCGGATTGCTTTGCGCTCGAACTCCCGCCACTCGTTTGAGCCATGAAGTTCGGGATAGACCGCCTGCTCGCCGACCGGGACCTCCGCAAGCCCCTGGAGGGCAAGCGCGTCGCCCTGCTCGCCCATCCCGCGTCCGTCACGGAAGACCTCACCCACAGCCTCGACGCGCTGGTCGCGGCGGGGGTCAACGTCTCGGCGATGTTCGGGCCGCAGCACGGCGTGCGGGGCGATCTCCAGGACAATATGATGGAATCGCCGGACTATACCGATCCGGTCTACAACGTGCCCGTGTTCAGCCTCTACGGCGAGGTGCGGCGGCCATCGGGGCAATCGATGGGCACGTTCGATGTCATGCTGGTCGATCTGCAGGATGTCGGTTGCCGCATCTACACCTTCGTCACCACTTTGCTCTACGTGCTCGAGGCCGCGGCCCGGCACGGCAAATCGGTCTGGGTGCTCGACCGGCCCAATCCCGCCGGCCGCCCGCTCGAGGGTCTGACGCTGCGCGAAGGCTGGGAAAGCTTCGTGGGCGCCGGGCCGATGCCGATGCGCCACGGCCTGACGCTCGGCGAAATGGGTCACTGGTTCATCGATCACTTCGGGCTCGACGTCGATTATCGCGTGATCCAGATGGAGGGCTG
>DATINU010000310.1:0-6226 GCA_035473955.1 Allosphingosinicella sp. | reverse complement strand
CGGTCAGGTCGCGGCCGCGGAAGGGTTGGAGGACGCCCGGCGCGTCCTTGTTGGCGAGCAGGCCGAAGATCAGGTGGAAGGGACGCCCCGCGGGGACATGGCCGCGGAAGAAATCGGCGACGGCGCGGGCGGCGGCGGGGTTGTGGGCACCGTCGAGCCAGAGTTCGGCGTCGGCGGGCAGGAGCTTGCGGAGCGGCCCCGCCGACAGGCATTGCAGCCGCGCCGGCCATTCCGCCCAGCGGAGTCCGGCCTTGAGCGCGGCGTCCGGCACGTCGAGCCGCCGCTGGCGCCGGATCATGCCCACCGCGAGCCCGGCGTTGCGCCTCTGGTGCGCGCCGCCGAGGCCGAGCCGGTCGACCGCATCGACCACCTGCCAGATATCGCGCTGTCCCGCCGCACTCTCGATGTCGCTCCAAATCGCTCCGGCTTCCGCCGCGACCGAGCCGATCACGGCGGCGATGTCGGGCGGATAGGCCAACGTGACGAGCGGCACGCCCTTTTTGGCGATGCAGGCTTTCTCTGCGGCGATCTGCGCCAGCGTGTCGCCGAGAAAGCCGTGATGGTCGTGGCCCAATTGGGCGATGCCGCAGACGAGCGGCGCTTCGATCACGTTGGTGGCGTCGAGCCGGCCGCCGAGGCCGACCTCGACGATACAGGCGTCCGCCGGAGTCCGTGAAAAGGCGAGGAAGGCGGCGGCCGTCGTGGCCTCGAAGAAACTGAGTTCCATGTCCTCGGCGGCGTCAAGCGTCTCGGCAAGCAGGTCGGCGAGCGCCTCGTCGGCGATCAGCGTGCCGGCGAGGCGGATGCGCTCGTTGAAGCGGACGAGGTGCGGGCTGGTATAGACGTGCGTGGTGAGCCCGGCGGCCTCGATCGCGGCACGCAGGAAGGCGCAGGTCGAGCCCTTGCCGTTGGTGCCGGCGACGTGGAGGACGGGGGGCAATGCGCGCTGCGGGTCGCCGAGCCGCTCGAGGAGCGCCCGGATCCGCTACAGGCCGAGAATGTCGCCGCCCGGCGAAAGCTTCGCCAGCCGGTCGAGCTGGGCCTGAACGCCCGGATGATCGGAGGTCGCCTGGTCAGCCACGAATCGTTACCATCCGTCGTCACCCTGAGCCTGTTTCAGGGTCCATGAACGCAATGCTGTCTTGTTCCCGAAGGCCGTGTTCATGGATGCTGAAACAAGTTCAGCATGACGACCTAGGCCGCCTTCCGCTGCGGCGACAGATAGCCCAGCAGCAGCGCCAGCCGCGCGCGCAGGTCCTTCCGATGCACGACCATGTCGACCATGCCGTGCTCGAGCAGATATTCGGCGCGCTGGAACCCTTCGGGGAGCTTCTCGCGGATCGTATTCTCGATCACGCGCTGGCCGGCGAAGCCGATCAGGGCGCCCGGCTCGGCGAGATGGACGTCGCCCAGCATCGCATAGGAGGCGGTGACGCCGCCCGTGGTCGGATCGGCGAGCAGGACGATATAGGGCAGGCCCGCTTCCTTGAGCTCGGCGATGGCGACGGTCGCCTTGGGCATTTGCATGAGGGAGAGGATGCCCTCCTGCATGCGCGCGCCGCCGGCCGCGGTGACCACGACATAGGGGCATTTGTCGGCGATCGCGGCGCGGGCGCCGGCGACGAAGGCGGCGCCGACCGCCATCCCCATCGAGCCGCCCATGAAGGCGAAATCCTGCACTCCCATCACCGTCTTGTGGCCGTCGATCGCGCCGCGCGCGTTGATGAAGGCGTCGGGCTCGCCGGTCGCGGCGCGGGCGGCCTTGATCCGGTCGGAATAGCGCTTGGAATCGCGGAACTTGAGCGGGTCTTCCTTCACCTGCGGCGGCGGCAGCACGGTGTAGCCCGGATCGAGCAGCATCTCGAAGCGCCTGGCCGGGCCGATCCGGCCGTGATGGTCGCAGCGCGGGCAGACGTAGAGATTCTCCTCATATTCCTTGGAGAAGACCATCGCCTCGCATTCCGGGCATTTGTGCCACAGATTGTCGGGCGTCTCCCGCTTCGGGAGGAAGGGGATCGAGTTGCGAACCCGGGTCAGCCAGCTCATGCGAACACTCCTTGAAGGGCGCGAATTAGGCCTTCTAGAGCGTCGCCGCAATGGCGCGGGCGGCGTCGAGCGGATCGTCGGCCTGGGTGATCGGGCGGCCGATGACGAGGATCGAGGCGCCGGCGTCGAGCGCCGCGCGTGGGGTGACGACGCGCTTCTGGTCGCCCGCCGCGCCTTCGGCCGGTCGGACGCCGGGGACGACGAAGAAGCCGTCCGGCCAGGCCTCTTTCGCCGCGGCCACTTCGGCGCCGGAGCAGACGATGCCGTCGAGTCCGGCTTCGCGCGCCAGCCCGGTCAGGCGGACCACCTGATCGTGCGCCGCACCTTTTATGCCGGTGGCGGCGAGATCGGCCTGGTCGAGGCTGGTCAGCACGGTGACCGCGACGACCTTGGTGCCCGCGGGCGCGGCGGCCTTGGCGTCCTCCAGCATCGCCCGGCCGCCGGCGGCGTGCAGGGTCAGGATGGCGGGCGCGAGCGGCGCCAGCGCATGCACGGCCTTGGCGACGGTGTTCGGAATATCGTGCAGCTTGAGGTCGAGGAAGATGGGCAGGCCGAGCGTTGCCAGCTCGCGCACGCCGTCCGGACCGTTGGCGGTGAAGAATTCGAGGCCGAGCTTGAGACCGCCGACCTGGTTCTTCACCCGTTCCGCAATGGCCTTGGCACGGTCGAACTCGGTCATGTCGAGCGCGACGAAGACGGGGCTGGTCATCCGGTCGGCCAGACTTTCGAATCGGTGGCGACGCGCTCGCCCTCGGGCTCGGCCGGCGCGCGGCGGACGCCGCCGGCGGGGGTGTTGGCGACGTACATGGTCGCTTGCGACTCCAGCCGCCGCTTCAGCGTCCAGATCCGCGCGCGCAGGATCAGGAAGGTCGGCAGGAAGCCGATCAGGAAGGTGACGAGCAGCAGCACGGGCAGCTTGATGTCGACGACGATATGATCCCAGAACTCGAACGAGACCACCTTGTCGAGATTGGCATAGGCGAACAGCGCCAGCAGCATGCCGACGACCAGCCAGAAAAGCGCCTTCAGGAACCGCATCGCCACTCCCTAGCGGGGAATTCGGCGCGCCGTCCAGCCGGGCTCAGCCGATTTCCCGGTCGAGCGCCTCGAACAGCGACGGAATCGCCTTCAGCCGCGGCCTTTCCTCGGCGACGATCGCGCGGAAGGCATCGCGCTTCAGCGCGGCGATCGTCTCGGGGGCGGGACGCTTTTCCTCGGGCAGGGCCGAGACGACGATGTCGACCAGCCGGTCCGCGCCGTGCAGGCGGCCCCACAGATAATCGTTCTCGCGATAGGCGCGGCTGAAGAAGGCGCCGAAGCTGTTGAACTGGAGGCCCTTGAGCGTCGCCTGCGGCCCCCCTTTTCGGATCGCCACCGCGTCGTTGGGCGAGATGCGGTCGACCTTGATCGGATCGAACTCGTCGAGGCCTTCGCCCTGGAGCAGGGGAAGGGTGGCGACGTCGTAATAAGGGTAACCGAGATAGGCGAGGATCAGGACGCGCCGGTCGGCTTTCGGCAATTTACCGAACGTCTCGCTCAGCCAACGGTCGGTCGCCTCGTCCTGCAGGTCGAGGCCGAGCAGCTTGCCATAGGCTGCCAGCGCGGCGGCGGGCGCCTCGATGGCATCGGCGAAGGCGCGCCGGGCGCGCTCGTCGAGCGGCTGCTGCTCGCGGTCGCGATAGGCGGCGATCAGGGCGTGGATGACGCGCAGCACCTGCTCGGCCTCGTCGCGGTCCATTTCCATCGTCTCCGCCATTTCGGTGAGCCGCCGCGCGACGAAGCGCAGCCGCCTTGTGCGGAAGCTGAGATCGAAATCGACCAGGAAGCGGACCACGTCCTCGCGCGCGCCCTTCGCGGTGACCGCTTCGGCGTCGGTCAGGCCGGAGTCGCGGACGGCGCTCCAGATCGCCTGGCGCACCGCTTCCTTGCGGGCGCGGTCGCCGCCGCCGCCGTGGCGGAAGATGCAATCGGCCGCCTCCTCGACGGTCGCCGCGATCTTGAGCTGGCCGTAGGCGGCATAGGCATAGCCGGCCTCCCGCGCCGAGAGGCTGTGCGCCTTGGCCCGCCAGGCGGCGAGCCGGGCCGGGGTCGGGCTGGTCAGGAAGAAGCTGGAGCCGACCGCGCGCTCGATCGCGGCCTCGACCTCGGGCCGCATCGTCTCGACGATCCGGCGCAGGCGGCGGATGCGCGACGACATCCGGTCGATCGCTTCCAGATTGTCGCGGATCGGCTGCTCGCGCGGAATGTCGGACATCGCCCCGAAGATGGTGGCGAAGAAGCCGGGCGGCTCGTGCTCGCCGTCTGCGTCGCGCGACCGGAAGCGGACGCTCTTCATGCCCGGCTTCGGATCGATATAGACGAAGCGCCGATCGACCTCGCGGCGCGATGGCCGCTTCTCCAGCGCCGCCACCGCCGGCCCGAACGGCGCGTTGGCGAGCACCGAGCCGTCGATCAGCACCGCCTCCTCCGCCTCGCCGAGCGCCGCATGCTGGGGCAAAGCGCGGGCGAGGAAGCCGGCGCGCTCCGGCCAGGCCTGCCCCCGCTTGTTCAGGCAGGCGTCCAGCTCGCCGACCTGGAAGGGCGGGAAGGCCCCGGGGAAGCTCGCCGTGGCGCGGGCGGCATAGGTCAGGGCGGCGGGATCGGCGAGGGTGCGCGCCTCGCCGCCCGCATCGTTGAAGGCGATGGTCAGGCGATGCTCGGTTTCGATCACTTCGGGCGGAGAATTGAGCCGGAGCTTCTCCGCATAGCCGTTGAAATCGGTGACGGTGACGAACAGGTCGAGCGGCTGATAGCCGGGCAGCAAGGGCGCGCCCTTCGGCCCGGCCTGCATCGCCGCGAAGGCGTCGAGGATCAGATTGGTGAGCTGCGGCCCGCCGAAGGGCGGCGCGAACCAGGGTGCGCGCACGAAATTGGCGAGCTTCGCCTTGATCTCGGCCCGGTGCTCGGGATCGACCGTCTTGTCGATATTGGCGATCCGCTGGGTCAGCGCCCAGGCGACCGGCACGGCCGCATATTTGGCCGCGCGGGAGAGCGCGCTGCCGCCGGGATCGAGCAGCTTGTCGACGTCGGCCGAATCGAGCCAGAGATCGGTCAGCGGATCGAGCGTCTGGCCTGTGGTGATGGCGTGGGCGAGGAAGATCGCGTTGATCCCGCCGGCGCTGGCGCCCGCAAGAATATCGACGATCACTCGCACGTCGACCTCCGCGCCGCCGCAAACGTCCCGCAGCAGCGCCGCATAGACGCCGTCCGCGAGCGCTTCCGGATCGCTGGAATGGACCGCCTGGCTGGCCCTGGCGAGCCGCCAGATCTCCTTGGTGATGCCGTGCATGTAGACGGCGAGGCTGACGCCGCCGTAGCAGACCAGGGCGATCCTGAGCTCCTTCTCCCGCATGAGCCGAAGCGTGGCAGCTGGGCGATGCGCTGTCGAGCGGGGCGGCTTCCTTTCCGGGAATCGCGCGGCTAAGCGCCGTTCCGTGTCGGTGAGGCGTCTTACCTTTTTCGCGGCGTTCGCGCTGATCGCCGGCGGCCTCATCTGGCTCGTCGCCCGCGCGTGGGGACCGCCCGCGGAGCCCGGTTCGGCCAATGCCCGTTTCGACATGCCGGTCGAAGGCGCGGCGGCGCCCAAGGCTGGCAATGTCGATTATGCCCGGCTCGACGAACGGCTGAACCGGCTGATGGCGAAGCCCGGCATGGTCGGCCTCGCCGTCGCCGTGGTCGAGGGCGGCGAGATCCGCTTCATCAAGGGCTATGGCGTCACCGCCGCGCGCAGCAACGATCCGGTGACCGTGAACACCGTCTTCCGCTGGGCCTCGCTCTCCAAGGGCGTCGCCGCGGACATGGTGGCGCTGCTCGCCAACGAGCACCGGCTCTCGCTGTTCGAGCCGGTCGGCACGCACAGCTCGATGCGCCTGCCGGGCGGCAACGAGGCGACCGCGAACCTGGTCGATCTGCTGTCGCACCGGCTCGGCCTGTTCGGCCATGCCCAGGATTCGAAGCTCGAGGACGGCCAGGACCCGCATTACCTCCGCGCCGGGCTCGCCACCCTGCACAATATCTGCGCGCCCGGCGCCTGCCACGCCTACCAGAACGTCGCTTATGACGCGGCCTCGGAGATCGTCGAGCGCGTGACCGGCCAACCCTATGGCCAGGTCGTGCAGGAGCGCTTCTTCGCGCCGCTCGG
>DATINU010000309.1:0-2113 GCA_035473955.1 Allosphingosinicella sp. | reverse complement strand
CCGAAGGCTGGACCGCCAGCTCGGGCACCTATGCCAATTTCAACCGCGATCTGCCGGCGGACGACGAGGCCCTGTTCGAATCGATCCCGCGCCGCCAGCGCGCCGAGGCCCGCAAGGGCCTGGATTTCGGCCTGACCACCTCCGCCGGCTCGGACCGGCGCCACCGCGACGCGCATTTCCGCGTCTATGCCGAAAGCGTCCGCAACCTCGGCACGCCGGTCTTCCCCCGCTCCCTGTTCACCGCCGCGCTCGATGCGTTCGGCGACGAGGCCGACATCGTCGCGGTCTGGAAGGACGATCGCCCGCTCGCCGCCTTGCTGACCTTTTACTGGAGGGGCGTCTGCCAGCCCTTCTGGGGCGGCGGCACGTTCGAGGCGCGGCAGTGGCGCGCCAACGATCTGATCTATTACGAGGTGATGCGCCGGGGGATCGGGCGCGGCTGCACCCGCGCCGATTTCGGCCGCTCGAAGCCCGGCACCGGTCCCTGGTCGCGCAAGCGGATCTGGGGTTTCGCCGAAACGCCGCTCGTCTATGCCGTGCACGGGGAGGTGCGGAGCGTGAACCCGCTCGATCCGAAATACCGGCTGAAGATCGCCGCTTGGCAGAAGCTGCCGCTCTGGCTCGCCAACCGGGTGGGGCCGCTGATCGCGCGCGGCCTGGGCTGATGAAAGAGATTCTCTTCCTCGCTCACCGCATTCCCTATCCGCCCGACCGGGGCGATCGGATGCGCTCCTGGCACCTGCTCCGCCATCTCGGCCGCTACGCCAAGGTCCATCTCGCCGCCTTCACCGAGCTGGACAGCGACGACGGCCATGTCGCGGCGATGCGCGAAGCGATGGGGGAGGGGCTCGGCGAGGTGCATCTCGAACGCCGCGTCCATGACAATCTGAAATGGGCCTTGCGCGCGCTCTGGCGGCGCGAGCCGATCGTCAACGCCGCCTTCTACAGCCGAGCGATGCGCGACTTCGCCCAGCGGATCGCCGCCGAGCGGCCGATCGAGGCGGTCGTCGCCTTCTCCTTCCAGATGGCGCAATATGTGCCGTCCGGGCCCCGGTTCATCATGGACTTTTGCGACGTCGATTCCGCCAAGTTCGCCGATTATGCGAAAGAGGATCGCTGGTTGCACTGGGCCGTGCACAAGCATGAGGCGATCCGGGTTCGCGCGCTCGAACGCGACATCGCCCGCCGCGCCGATCTTAGCCTGTTCGTGACCGAGGCGGAAACCGCGCTCTTCCGCGCCCAGGCCGGGGCGATCGACGCCGACGTCAGACCGCTCTCCAACGGCATCGATCTGGCTTATTACGATCCCAAGGCCGGCTTCGCGCGGCTCGACCCGCCGCCCGCCGGGCCGCTGCTCGTCTTCACCGGCCAGATGTCCTACCGCCCCAATGTCGAAGGCGTGACCGCCTTCGCGGACAAAGTGATGCCGCTTGTCCGCCGCGCCTTGCCCGAAGCCGGTTTCGCGATCGTCGGCCGCGATCCGGCCGCCGAGGTGCAGGCGCTCGCCGATCGACCGGGCATCGTCGTTACCGGGGAGGTGCCGGACGTCCGCCCGTGGCTCGCCGCCGCCGCCGTGGTGGTGGCGCCGCTTGCCATCGCCCGGGGGGTGCAGAACAAGGTGCTCGAGGCGATGGCGATGGCACGGCCGGTCGTGGCTTCGCCGGGGGCCTTTTGCGGGATCGACGCCGAGCCGGGCCGCGACCTGATCGTCGCCGGGGACGATGGCGAGCAGGCCGAGGCGATCCTCGCCCTCATCGCCGATCCGAAGCGCGCCGCCGCCATGGGGAAGGCCGGCCGGCGCCGAATGGTCGAAGCCTATTCCTGGGACGCGCGGCTCGCTCCCTTGGCCGAAATGGCGGGCCTCGCCGCATGAGCGCGACGCTCGCTTTGACCCGGATCCGCGAAAGCGCCGGGACCGGCTGGTGCGCCCATCTCGGTGCACTCGGCTTTGCCGCGGCGGCCATCCTCCTGCTCTTCCTGCGCGATGCCGCGGATGTGGCCGCGATGTGGTGGAACAGTATTGCCGGAGGAGGTCGGCCAGGGGCGTCGCCCCGCTCTCCTGAAGGCCCAGCGCCCCGGCGATAGCCGTTGGGACCAGGGCGGGGTCGGCCAG
>DATINU010000308.1:0-6017 GCA_035473955.1 Allosphingosinicella sp. | reverse complement strand
CGTGGTCGACGCCAAGACCGGCGATCTGATCGCCAAGGAAGGCGAGCTGATCGACGAGGCCGCCGCCGCGCGGATCGACGAGATCGGCATCCAGTCGGTGCACATCCGCTCGCCTCTGGTCTGCGAGAGCGAGCATGGCGTTTGCGGCAAATGCTACGGGCGCGATCTCGCCCGCGGGACGCCGGTCAATATCGGCGAGGCGGTCGGCGTGATCGCCGCCCAATCGATTGGCGAGCCGGGCACGCAGCTGACGATGCGGACCTTCCACATCGGCGGCGCCGCCCAGCTCAACGAGACGTCGAGCCTCGACGCGGTCGCGGACGGCACGGTCGAGTTCCGCGATCTGCCGACGATCATGGACGCGCGCGGCCGGCGCATCGCGATGTCGCGTTCGGGCGAGGTCGCGATCGTCGACATGGACGGGCGCGAGCGCTCGACCCACCGCATCCCCTACGGCGCGCATTTGATGTGCGACAACGGCCACATCGTGACCAAGGGCGACCGGATCGCGGAATGGGATCCGTTCATGATGCCGGTGATCACCGAGAAGGGCGGCAAGGTCGCCTTCCAGGACCTGATCGAGGGCAAGACGCTGACCGAACAGACCGACGAAGCGACCGGCATCGCCCAGCGCGTCGTCACCGAGTTCCGCGCCACCGCGCGGAGCAAGGAGGATCTGCGCCCGCGCATCACCCTGCTCGACGAGAAATCGGGCGAGGCGGCGCGCTACATGCTCTCGCCGGGCGCGATGCTCTCGGTCGAGGACGGCCAGACGGTGGAGGCCGGCGAAGTGCTCGCCCGCGTCAGCCGCGAGGCGGCCAAGACCCGCGACATCACCGGGGGTCTGCCGCGCGTCGCCGAGCTCTTCGAGGCGCGTAAGCCCAAGGAGAACGCGATCATCGCCAAGGTTTCCGGCCGGATCGCCTTCGGCAAGGATTACAAGGCCAAGCGCAAGATCGCGATCATCCCCGACGAGGGCGGCGAGCCGGTCGAATATCTGATCCCCAAATCCAAGGTGATCGACGTGCAGGAAGGCGACTTCGTCAAGCGCGGCGACAATCTGATCGGCGGGTCACCCGATCCGCACGACATCCTGGAGGTGCTCGGCGTCAAGGCGCTGGCCGAATATCTCGTCTCGGAGATCCAGGAAGTCTATCGATTGCAAGGCGTGAAGATCAACGACAAGCATATTGAGGTGATCGTCCGCCAGATGCTGCAGAAGGTCGAGATCATCGAAAGCGGCGACACCACCCTGCTGGTGGGCGAGCAGGTCGACCGGCAGGAGATGAACGAGATCAATGCCAGGCTCGAGAAGAAGAAGAAGCCCGCCGAGGGCAAGCCCGTGCTGCTCGGTATCACCAAGGCGAGCCTGCAGACCCGGAGCTTCATCTCGGCCGCGTCTTTCCAGGAGACGACCCGGGTCCTCACCGAAGCCTCGGTGCAGGGCAAGATCGACGATCTGGAGGGGCTCAAGGAGAATGTCATCGTCGGCCGGCTGATCCCGGCGGGTACGGGCGCCGGCATGAAGCGGATGCGCGTTGCCGCCTCCTCGCGCGATGCGGCGCTGCGCGCCCAGCATCGTTCGATCCAGGAGGCGCTGATCGCCGCCAATTCGGCCGAGGAAGAGCATGCGGCCGAACTCGCCCAAGGCCCGGAAGCGGCGACGCATTCGGACCCGCTCGAGGCGGTCGTGCAGAGCGGCCACGGCACCGACGAGGATGCCGCGGATTATCTGCAGCAGCCCGAAGCGGCACCGGCCGAGGGCGGCGACGAGGGCTGAGGTTCGACGCAGACAGGGGGCGCTTCGCCGGTTTCGACTGGCGAAGCGCCCCTTTTGCGTGTGGAGAGTGAGCGATGAGCAGGATATCGGTGCCGCATAAGGGTGGGATCACCTTGCCATTCCGGGGCGTGGTAAGGCCCGACGAAGCGGAGGCCTTCGCCGGCCGCGCTTTGCCTTCGCCCGCCGAATTTCCTATCGGACCCGAGATGGACGTGACCGATCTTCGCGTCGCTATCTTCAGCGGCAATTACAATTATGTCCGCGACGGGGCAAACCAGGCGCTGAACCGGCTCGCCGATTACCTGCTGCGCAAGGGCGCCAAGGTGCGCGTCTATTCGCCGACTACGAAGACGCCCGCCTTCGAGCCCAAGGGCGATCTCGTCTCGATCCCCGGCCTGCCGATCCCCGGCCGCTCCGAATATAAGCTCGGCATGCCGCTGACGTTCGGCGCGCGGCGCGACCTCAAGGCTTTCCGGCCCAACATCTTTCACGTCTCAAGCCCCGATATCACCGGCCATGGCGCGGTGACGCTGGCGCTCAGACGGAACCTGCCGGTCATCTCCTCCGTGCACACCAGGTTCGAAACCTATCCGCGTTATTACGGCATGGCCTTCCTCGAGCCGGTGCTGCTCGCGATCATGCGCCGCTTCTACCGCCGCTGCGACGCCATTTTCGCGCCGTCCGATTCCATGGCGCAACTCCTCCGCGACCAGCGCATGAACTATGATGTCGGCATCTGGACGCGCGGCATCGACCGGAAGATTTTCAACCCCGGGCAACGCGATCTCGCTTGGCGCCGCTCACTTGGCATTGCCGACGACGAGCCCGTGGTCGGCTTCACCGGTCGGCTGGTGATGGAAAAAGGTCTCGACGTTTTTTCAGACGCGATCGACCGACTCGCCAAGCGCGGCGTGAAGCACAAGGTGCTGATCGTCGGCGACGGGCCGGCGCGCGACTGGTTCGAAAAGAGGCTTCCCGACGCAGTCTTCGTCGGCTTCCAGGCGGGGAACGATCTCGGCCGCGCCGTCGCCTCGATGGACATGCTGCTCAACCCCTCGGTCACCGAGACGTTCGGCAACGTGACGCTTGAAGCGATGGCCGCGGGCCTGCCGGTGATCGCGGCTCGCGCGACGGGAAGCGAGAGCCTGGTCACCGACGGCGTCACCGGCCGCTTGGTCCGCCCGGGGGCGGTCCACCTCTTCAGCGAGGCGCTCGCGCGTTACTGCATCGACGCCGAGGCGCGCGCTGCCGCCGGCCGCGAAGGCTATGCGGTCAGCGAGCATTATGGCTGGGACGAGGTCAACCAGGCCCTGGTCGATGCCTATCTCCGCGTCATCCGCCAGCATGACGGCGGGCAGCAGCGGTCCAGCCCGGTGCCCTGAAAAGGTCGAGCCTCACCTCCCGCTGTGTCATCCTGAACTCGTTTCGGCATCCATTCCGGAGCTGCCGCAGAGGCGGAGAAGTGGACCCTGAAACAAGTTCAGGGTGGCGCATGGGGCGTCATTTCAGCCGTTCGATCTTCTGCGCGGCCTCATCGAGAATGCCGGCGATCTCGTGCAGGCGCCCGTCGTCCATGTCCTCGCGCGTGGCGCGGTGCCAGAGGGCCGAGAGCAGGTTGCCGACCGAGCGACGGATCGGGGCGCCGCCCGCCTTGCGGTGGTCGCTGCCGAGGCCGTCGAGCCGTTCGAACAGGCCGTCCACCTCGTCCGCCTTCTCGGCGAGATGGGCCTCGCCATCGGCGGTGATCGAGAAGGCCTTGCGGGCGCCCTCGCCCTTCACCTCGTCGATCAGGCCCATATCCTGGAGCATGGTGAGCGTCGGGTAGATCACGCCCGGGCTTGGCGCGTAGCTGCCATGGGTCAGCTCCTCGATCGCGCGGATCAGGTCGTAGCCGTGGCGCGGCTGCTCGGCGATCAGCTTCAGGAGGACGAGGCGAAGCTCGCCGCCGTCGAAGACCCGGCGCCGGTGCCGGCCGCTGCGGCCGCCGCCCCAGTCCGAACCCCAATCTCCCCCCCAGCCACGGCCCCAGCCGCCGCCGCGGCCCATGCTCATGGCGAACATGCCCTCCGGAAAGTCGAAGCCGCCGCGCGGGCCGCAATCGCCCCGCATTCTGTGTCGTCTGTGCATTCATATGCTCCTTCTAAGATGGAGCTAAGATATATCTTCAATCCGATCTGCAGATATATCTTGGAACTGGCCGGGCATGAAAAAAGGCGGCCGCCGGAGCGACCGCCTCTTTCCTGTTCGCCTGTGGAGGGCTCAGCCTTCGACGGTTTCCGTCTCCGGCTTGACAGCCGCCGCCTTGGCCTCGGCCTTCGCCTTGTCGAGATGGCGGGTGTCGCGGCGCTCGGCGATGCGGGCCGATTTGCCGGTGCGGCCGCGCAGATAATAGAGCTTCGCGCGGCGGACGGCGCCGCGGCGCACGACCTCGATGGAGTCCACGTTCGGCGAATAAAGCGGGAAGACGCGCTCGACGCCTTCGCCGAAGCTGATCTTGCGGACGGTGAAGGAGCTGCCGAGGCCGCGATTGGCGCGGGCGATGCAGACGCCTTCGAAATTCTGGATGCGGGTGCGCTCGCCTTCGACGACCTTCACGCCGACGCGGAGCGTATCGCCCGGGCGGAATTCGGGAATCGTCTTGGTCTGGCTGAAATGCTCGATGGCCTCGGCCTCGAGCTGCTGGATGAGGTTCATTGCTTTTGACCTTCGTCTTCTCGCTGCGCGCCAGAGGGCGGTGGCCTTCGCGCGTCCCCATGACGCTCGATCAGGTCCGGCCGCCTTAGCCGTGTCTCGTCTTCCGCCCTTTGCTTGCGCCAGGCGGCGATCTTCGCATGATCCCCCGATCGCAGCACTTCGGGGATCCTGCGCCCTTCCCACTCGAGTGGACGGGTATAATGAGGGTATTCGAGAAGGCCGCTTTCAAAGCTTTCCTCCTCACCGCTCGAAGGGGCGCCCATTACCCCGGGAATGAGGCGAACGCAAGCGTCGAGGAGGGCGATCGCCGCCGGCTCGCCTCCGGAAAGCACATAGTCGCCGACGGAGACCGGGATGAGCGGGCGCGCCTCGAACAGGCGTTCGTCAATCCCCTCGAACCGTCCGCAGATTATGGTGACGCCGGCGCCGGCGGCAAGCTCGCGCACGAAGCCCTGGGTGAGCGGGCGCCCGCGCGGGCTCATCACCAGCTTTGGGCGATCGTCCGCCACGCTGTCGAGCGCCGCGGCGAGCACGTCGGCCCGCATCACCATCCCCGCCCCGCCGCCCGCCGGTGTGTCGTCGACGCTGCGGTGCTTGTCGGCGGCGAAATCGCGGATCTGGACGGAATCGAGCGACCAGAGGCCGTCGGCCAGTGCGCGGCCGGCGAGGCTGAGGCCGAGCGGCCCAGGAAACATTTCCGGGTAGAGCGTCAATATGGTCGCGGCCCAGCTCATTGCGGCGGCACGACCCTGAGCCGCAGGGCCTGGATCGACGGCGGAATGGTCGGGGCGAGCAGCAACTGGCCTTCGAGCCGCGCGCGCTCGCAGGTCCAGCTGAAGGTGCCGCTGAGAGCCCCCGTCGCGACCAGCGGGCCGGCATGGTTGCATGGGCCCGTTTCCGATCTTAGCCGCGCGAATTCGGCAACCCAGTTCGCGGCCGAGCGATCCATCAGGAAGTTCATCGCCAGCGCGTCGCGGCCAGGCTCGATGCTGCCCTCGGTCCACATCAGCCGGGCGTTCTGATAAGCCCGGCCCAGCGCCTCGCTGACGGGCACCGGCCGCCGCGCGAGCAAACCGTTACCATGCAGCGCCACCGCGGCGGCCCAGACGGGCGGCGAGGGCCCGGCATAAGTCCTGTTGGCGAAGACGAAAATCCCGATGCTCTGCTCGGGGAGGAGCAGCAGGTAGGAGCCATAGCCGGGATAGCCGCCGCCATGGGCCAGCGTGAAGCCGAGGTCGCAATCCTGAGCAATCCTGAATCCCATGCCATAGGCGCCGGCCTGCGGGCAGGAATCGGGCTGGCCGGGGCGGCGGGCGACGGCGACGAAATTCAGACCCTGGGCAAGCTCGCGCACCGTCGAGCGGCGCACCGGCCCGGTCTCCGGCCCGTCGCGCGCCGGCCAGGCGGAAAGCAGGAAGGCGACCCAGCGGGCATAATCGCGGGCGCTGGTCTCGACCCCGCCCATCGCGCCGAACACGCCGTCGCGCATGTCGGGCTCGCGGACGAAAGCGTCATTCTCCCAGCGCCAGCCGAGCGCGCGCCG
>DATINU010000307.1:0-2052 GCA_035473955.1 Allosphingosinicella sp. | reverse complement strand
GATCTATACTCATGTCGATTCGCGGCGGCTGATCGAACTCGTGAACGCGCGCCACCCGTTGGCCGACGCCCGGCCGCGCGTTGACGCGAAGCCGAACCCGGCCTAACCCCCGGCGCCGCATGGCCACCTTTCTCGACTTCGAAAAGCCGATCGCCGAGCTGGAAGCGCGGATCGACGAGCTTCGCGAGACGTCCTCCGCCGGCGAGGCCAATATCGAGGCGGAAATCGGCCGGCTCGAGGAGCGTTCCGAGCGGATGCTGCGCGATACCTACGCGAAGCTGACCCCCTGGCAGAAGACGCAGGTCGCCCGCCATCCCGAGCGGCCGCATTTCAAGGATTATGTCGCCGCTCTGGTCGACGATTTCGTGCCGCTCGCCGGCGATCGCAATTTCGGCGAGGACGAAGCGATCATCGGCGGCCTTGGCCGGCTGGGCGATCGCAAGGTGATGGTGATCGGCCATGAGAAAGGCGACGACACCGCCAGCCGCCTGAGGCACAATTTCGGCATGGCCCGGCCGGAGGGCTATCGCAAGGCGATCCGCCTGATGCAGCTCGCCGACCGCTTCGGGCTGCCCGTGGTCAGCCTGGTCGATACGTCGGGCGCGTTTCCGGGCGTGCAGGCCGAGGAGCGCGGCCAGGCCGAAGCGATCGCCCGCTCGACCGAACAATGCCTCGCGCTCGGCGTGCCGATGGTCGCCGCGATCGTCGGGGAAGGGGGCTCGGGCGGCGCCATCGCCATCGCCGCGGCGAACCGCGTATTGATGCTCGAACACAGCGTCTATTCTGTGATCTCGCCCGAAGGCTGCGCCTCGATCCTCTGGCGCACCGCCGACAAGGCGGCGGACGCGGCCGAGGCGATGCGGATCACGGCCGCGGATCTGAAGCAATTGGGCGTGGTCGATCAGGTCGTCGCCGAGCCGGTTGGCGGGGCGCATCGTCATCCCGCGCTCGCCATCGCCTCGCTCGGCGAGGAAATTCAGGATTCGCTGGCCGAACTGGCGACGCTTTCGGCGGCCCAGCTGCGCAAGCAGCGCCGCGATAAATACCTCTCCATCGCCTGAGACCGGCGCCGTCGGCCGCGGACAAACGAAAAGGGCGGCGGAATTGCTTCCGCCGCCCTTCGTCAACGTACGCGTTAAGGTGGTGGGCTTAGCCCTCCATCTCCGTCGCGACCTCGTTGAAGGTGTTGCTGAGCTGACCGCCCAGGCCCTGCATGGCCGTGATGGCGGCGACAGCGATGAGCGCGGCAATCAGGCCATACTCGATGGCGGTGGCGCCCTTCTTGTCACGAATAAGTTTGCGAATGAACATTTCCGGTCTCCTTGGTTCCACTTTTGGAAGTCCACACTTCCGAGCCGCCCCTGTTGGCTCTGGGTCAGCTAGGATCGTGTTACGATGAGTAAGTTGAGAAACATTTAATGCCGGGCGCCGTTATTCAGGCGCCCTGCACGGCCTGGGCGACATTGTTCCACATGCTGGTGGACGCGGACGCGAACAGGCTGATCGCGCCGACCATGGCGAGGAAGATCATCGCCAGAATGAGCCCATATTCGACCGCGGTCGCGCCGCGCTCATCCTTGAAAAAGCCGAAAATCCGCCGCATCGATCTCACCCCTGTCGTCCGGGCACGATCGCCCAGTCACGAGTGCGGATAAGCCGAATGCAGTTAACGGACTCCTACCGGGAAGCGAGCTTTTGCAAAAAATTCCGACAATGACGGTGGTGGCCGCGGCGCTCGTGGAGGGCGAGGGGCGGGTCCTGCTACAGCAGCGCGCACCTGACCGGGCCATGGCCGGGCTCTGGGAATTCCCCGGCGGGAAGGTCGAAAAGGGCGAGCTGCCCGAAGCGGCGCTGGTGCGGGAATTGAAGGAAGAACTGGGGATCGATGTGGCGGAAGCCGCGCTCCGGCCCGCCTGCTTCGCGAGCGCCCCGGTGGGCGGGCGGCATATGATCCTGCTCCTTTATATCGGCCGGGAATGGACCGGCGAACCGGCGCCGCTCGACGCCAGCGCGCTGAAATGGGTGCGGCCGGGCGAGATGATCGCCGCCGAG
>DATINU010000306.1:0-12883 GCA_035473955.1 Allosphingosinicella sp. | reverse complement strand
GATATAGAGGCCGCGGCATTCGGGATCGGAAATGAAGCGCTCCGTCTGACCGATCACGGTCTCGCCGGCGCCAAGCATCAAAGTGCCGTCACTGGCGCACGCTTCGGCCAGGCGACTGAAGGCCAGGCGGCGCATCTCCGGGGCGAAATAGAGCAGCACGTTGCGGCAGAGGATGACGTCGAACGTGCCGGGATGCGGCGGCGGCTCGGTGAGGCTGCGCGATTCGAAGCGGACGCTGTTGCGAAGCTGATCCTTCGCCCGCCAATCGCCGCCGCCCAATTCCTCGAACCAGCGGATCATTTGCATGACCGGCAGACCGCGCTGTACCTCGAACTGCGAATAAACGCCGGCGCGGGCGCGACCGACCGCGCTTTTCGAGAGATCGGTGCCGACGATGTCGATCGTCCAGCCCTGCCAGCGCGCCTTCTCGTCGGCGAAGCTCATCGCCAGCGAATAGGCTTCCTGCCCGGTCGAGCAGCCCGCGCACCAGATCGAGATGCGCCTCTCCTTGGCCCGGCTGTGCTCGAGTCGCTTCACCGGTCCGGCGAGCAGCAAATCGAAGGGGAGCCGGTCGCGGTAGAAATAGGTCTCGTTGTTGAGCAGCGCTTCGATCACCTGCTCGGCCAGTGGCCCGTCCCGGCTGGCGACGAGGCGCGAAACCAGCTGGTCGACGCTCTGGAAGCTGTGCTCGCGCATGATCGAGGCGAGCGCGGTGTCGATCCGCCAGCGGCGGTTCATGCTGAGCTGCTGGCCGGTGCGCGCCTCGAGCACGCCGGCGAGGATGCGCCGCGCGGAATCGCTTATTTCCATGCGCGCGCCTCCGCCCGTTCGGCGATTTTCCGGGCGAGGCTGGCCGGCGGCATCACCGCCGAGGCGAGCCCGGCTTCGGCGACGCCGCGCGGCATCCCCCAGATCGCGGCGCTGACCCGGTCCTGCGCCAGCATCGCCCCGCCGGCTTCGACCAGGCGGGTGGCGCCGGTGAGGCCGTCGCGGCCCATGCCGCTCAGCAGCACGCCGACGGCTTCGTCGCCATAAGCTTCGGCGACCGAGGCGAGCATCGGATCGGCCGAGGGCAGGCAGCCCGATGGCGCGCGCTTGCGCTCCAGCCGGACGCGGACCTCGATGCCGTGCCGCTCGACGCAAAGATGGGCGTCGCCCGGCGCGACGTGGATGAGATCGTCGATGAGGAGATCGCCCTGATCGACCACGCGGGCGCTCCGGCCCGAGGCGGTTTCGAGCTGGCGGGCGAAATGGGGCATGAACACGCTCGGCAGATGCTGGGTGACCAGGATCGGCGCATCGATCCGGCCGGGGAGCGCGCGCAGGAACTCGAGCAGGGCGTGAAGCCCGCCGGTCGAGGCGCCGAGGGCGACGCAACCCAAAGGCGCGTCCGGCATGGCGCGAAGCTGGATCGGTGGCGAATCCGGATCGAGCGCGATTTCTTCCGCTTCCCGCTCGGCGCGGCCGATGCGGCGCAGGCGCTCGGCAAGCACTTCGGAAAAGCGACCGGCGAAATTGCCGATGCCGGGTTTCGGCAAGGTGTCGGCGGCGCCGTCCGCAAGGGCGCGGATGGTGACCTCGGCGCCATCCTCGGCCATCGAGGAGACGATCAGCACGCGCGCTCCGCGGCCGGCGCGGAGAATGTCGGGGAGCGCTTCGAGGCCGCTGGCGCCGGGCATCTCGACGTCGAGCAGGATCACGTCGGCGCGCACCACCTTCAGCGAATCGAGCGCCTCGCCGGCGCTGCAGGCGGTGGCGACGATCTCGAAATCCTCATGGCAGGCGATCATTCGCGACAGGACCGCACGCGCGACCGCCGAATCGTCGACGATCATGATGCGCAAAGGCGGTTCGTCCGGGCTCTCCACCCGGCGCCGCGTCAGGGCCGTCAAAGACCTCACGCGACGCCGACGATCTGCAGCTTCGATTGGAGCGTGTCGCGGTCGAACGGCTTCATCACATATTCGTCGGCGCCCGCCTCGATCGCCGCGCGGATATGGGCGATGTCGTTCTCGGTGGTGCAGAAGACCACCTTGGGCTGGGCCGGAATTTCGGCCTGGCGGAGCGCGCGGAGGAACTCCATTCCGCTCATCACCGGCATGTTCCAGTCGAGCAGGATCACGCCCGGCATGGACGCCCCGCAACGGGCGAGCGCCTCGCGGCCGTCCTCCGCCTCGTCGACGTTGAAGTTCAGCGTTTCGAGAATGTGCCGGGCGACCTTGCGGATCACCTTGCTATCGTCGACGACCAGACAGCTTCTCATCTCATCCGCTCCAAATTGCCCCCTGTTTCGGCGTGGTTAGCGGCAAGAAGTAAGCATGACCTTAAAGCCCGGCCGCGTTAAGCCGCGTGCGCCGCCGGCCCGGCGATCAGCAGATGCGGATCGACGAGCAGGATCAGCTCGCCGTCCGCCTCGACCATGGCGATCGCGACCCGGTCCCAGCCCTTGCCGAGCGGCGCCTTGATCGGGGTGGGCGCGGCGTCCGGCTCGACCACGTCCTCCACCTCCTCGACCATGATCGCATAGGTATGGCCGTCCGAAGGGACGACGATCGCTTCCCGGAGGTCTCCGGAGGCGCCGAATTCGAGCGAGGCGAGGCCGTCGATCACGGTCAGCACCCGGCTCCTCAGCGCCGAAAGACCGGCGACATGACCGGCGGCCCGCGGCACCGGCGTGATTCCTTCGAGCTCGACCACCGCCTCCACCGCCGAGGCGGGGAAAGCGACGCGGCGGCCGGCCAGGCGGGCGATCAGCAGAAGTTCAGCCATTCGCCCTCCCCTTCGTGCCGCGGCTGAGGGCGCTGACCAGGCCGGCGCGGTCGTAACGATGCACTGCATCGTCGGCGCTCTGCCCCCTGATCTGCAGCGTCTCGCCCTCTCCGGCGATGACGATATCGGCCTCGATTCCCTCGCGCGCGGCGACCACCCGATAGCCGAGGCTCTCGATCAACGGACGGAGCATATTCTCCATCCATGGATCGCCCTCGGGCAGCGCGCAGACGGGTTGAACTTCCTTTTCGGCAGGCGCGGCATCGCCGAGGGCCGCGAACAGCCAATAGGGATCGAGCGTTTCGACCTGCTCGCCGTCGATCAGGGCAACGCCGCCGACCTCTCCCGGCGTGGATGCAGGCTGTACGTCGAGCGCGACGGCGCGGATATCGATCACTTCGGCGAAGCCATAGGCGATTTCGGAGACGCCATCGGTGAGGCGCAGGATGCGGAGCTTGCCTTCCTTGGGGGCTTTCTCGACGCCGGCCAGCGGGATGATCCGCTCGCCAAGCGCGACGCGGAGCTTGCCGGCGGAGCGGCGGATGGCCTCCGCCGGCACGTCCTCGATCCGCTCGATCAGGGCGACCGGTACGGCACGGCGGGCGCCATCAAGGGTGCGGAGCAGCAGCAAGGTTGCCTCGCGCGCGGTTTCTGCTTGGGCGGCGGGAGCGAGCAGGGCTTGGAACTCGCGTTCGTCGAAGCTGATCCCGGCATTTTTCGCCATTCCCGACGGATCGAGCAGCAGGATCGGCGAACCATCGTCGGCGAGCGTGGTGCCGGCATAGAGCCCGGCCGCCATCACCGCCGGCGCGGCGGGCTTCACCACCAGCTCCTCATGATCCTGCACCGCGGCGACGTTCAGCGCGTAGATGTCTCCGCCCGCCGGCTTGATGAGGATGAGGCGCCGTTCGCTTTCCGACGCGAGCGGCGCGACGCCGAGCAAATCGCAAAGGGCCACCATCGGCATGCGCCGGCCCCGGACGGTCACGACCTGCGCGTCACCGACCTTGTCGATCCGCACGGCTTCGGCGCCCGCACGAAGAATCTCGTCGATCGCCGAGCGCGGGATGGCGAAGACCTGGCCGCCGGCGCTGACCGTGAGCGCCGGGATGATGGTAAGGGTCAGCGGCACGCGGATGCAAAGGCGGACGCCCTGGCTGGCGCGGCTGTCGAGATCGACGACGCCGCCGATCCGCTCGATATTGGCGCGGACCACGTCCATGCCGACGCCGCGTCCGGAAATCTCGGTCACTTCCTGCGCGGTTGAAAGGCTCGGCATGAAAACGAGGGCCGTCTTCTGCGCGGACGACATCTTCTCGGCCTGCTCGCCGGTGATCAGGCCCGCCGCCTTGGCCTTGCGGGCCAGCGCCTCGCCGTCGATCCCGCGGCCGTCGTCGCCGACTTCGATCAGGATCTGGTTGCCGGCCTGGCGGGCCGAGACCTTGAGCGTGCCCGCGGCGGCCTTGCCGGCTTTCACGCGCTCCTCGGGCTTTTCGATGCCGTGATCGATCGCATTGCGAACGATATGGGTCAGCGGATCGCGGATCATCTCGATCATTTCGCGGTCGAGCTCGACGTCGCCGCCGTCCGCTTCCAGCTGAACCTGTTTGCCGAGCTCGGCGGAAAGGTCGCGGACCATTCGCGGCAAGCCTGCGAAAAGGCTGTCGATCCGCTGCATGCGGGTGCGGGTGATGCCGTCGCGAATCTCGGCGATACATTGCGAGACGCGCTCGAAGGCGGCTTCGACTTCCACATCCCGGGGCGCGTCGCGCAGCCGCCGCGCCAATTCGTTGCGGGCGAGGACGGCATCGGAAACGCCGCTCATCATCCGATCAAGCAAGTCGACCGAGAGGCGGATGGAGCGAAGCGCCTTTTTCGCCTCAGGCTCGGCGGCGTGGACGGGCTCGAGAGCCGGCACATTCGCGTCGGCCTCGGGGGTCAGCGCCGCGATCAGCTGCTCGTCATCCTCGCTGGCCACGGCTTCGCCGGTCTCCAGCGCCTCGATCAGCTCACCGATTCGGTCGATCACCGCCAGCACGGCGTTGACCAGTCTTGTGTCGGCCTCGCGCGTGCCGCCGCGAACTTCGGCGAGCGCGCCTTCGGCGGCGTGGCTCAACTGCGCGAGCCGCGGCAGATCGAAAAAGCCGCAATTGCCCTTCACGGTGTGGACGAAGCGGAAAATCTCGTCGAGCCGCTCTCGGTCGCCCGGATGCGCCTCCCACGCCACGATGGCGCCGGAAAGGGCCTGCAGCATGTCGCGCGTCTCGGCGATGAAGTCGTTGATCAGCTCGTCCATCTCGATGCGGCTTATGAAAGGCCTTGGTAAACAAGACGTTTACTCGAGGCAGAGAGAAATGCTGGACGGGCGCCTGGAAAAGGCTTAATGACTGACCGGTCATTTATTAGGGAGTCGGGAAATGGCTATCGGTCCGAAATGGCGCAGGCGCAAGGACGCCCGGCCGAGCGACATCGTCGCCGCGGCGCTGACTGTGTTCGGCGAGAAGGGGTTCGCGGGCGCGAGGATCGAGGAGATCGCCCGGCGCGCCGGCGTCTCCAAGGGCACGGTCTATCTCTATTTCGAGACCAAGAGCGACATCTTCCGTGCCGTCGTGCACGATGCGATCATCCCCAATATCGAGGATCTGAAGCGCAGCATTCTCGCACTCGACCTCCCCTTCGCGCAGATCTTATCGATGCTGCTGCCCCGCTTCGCCGCGCTCGTCACCGAACTGCCGGTTGGCGCGGTGGTGAAGATGGTAGTCGGCGAATCCCGCAACTTTCCGGAGCTCGCCAAGGTCTGGCATGACGAGGTCGTCCAGCAGGGCGTCGGCCTGCTCTCCGCATTGATCGAACGCGGCCAATCGCGCGGCGAGATCCGCCCCGGGGATCCGCGCACCCACGCTTTTTCCATCATGGGGCCGATATTGATCGGCATGCTCTGGCGCGAAACCTTCACGCCCGTCGGCGGCGCGGCCGTCAATCTCCCCGCCATCGCCCGCCAGCATGCCGAGACGATCCTTGGCGGGCTGCTCATTACGAAGGACCGGCCATGAAGCCGCAACGCCTCGTCGTCCTGATCCTAGCCGGTCTTGCCTTGCTGTTTATCGCCTGGCGACTGCTGACTCCCTCTTTCGCCGCCCCGGAGACCTATTCGGGCTATATCGAGGGCGAGACGCTCTATCTTTCCGCCGCCAGCGCCGGCCGAGTCGAGGGCCTCGCCGTCCGCCGCGGGCAGCGCGTCCCCGCCGGCATGCGACTCTTCCTGATCGAGCCCGGCCAGCAGGTCGCCCAGGGCCAGCAGGCCGCCGCCGAACTCGAGGCGGCCCGTGCCCAGGCGGTGGATGCGCGGCGAGGCCAACGCCCGCCGGAGATCGCGATCCTGGAAGCCGACCGCGACGCCGCCGAGGCGGCCGCCCGGGAGGCGCGGATCGCGCTCAACCGGGCCGACGCGCTGGTCCGGCGAGGGATTTACGCCCGGGTCCGGCTCGACGAGGCGCGCGCCGCCTATCAGAACGCCGCCTCGCGGGTCGAAGCGGCGCGCCGCCGAATCGAGGTAGCGACGCTCGGCCAGCGCGAGGAACAGGTCCGCGCCGCCGACGCCCGGGTGGCGCAGGCTTCCGCGCGTGTTTCCGAAACCGGCGCCCGGCTCGACACCCTGTCCCCCATCGCCCCCTCGGCCGGGCGGATCGAGGAGGTCTTCTACCAGCGCGGCGAATATGCGGCGGCGAACCAGCCGGTGGTCGCCTTGATCCCCGATGACCGTATCTATGTCCGCTTCTTCGTCCCCGAGCGAGCGGTCGCCGCCTACCGGCCGGGCGCGCGCATCCGCTTCCGCTGCGACGGCTGCCCGGACGACCTGATGGCGACGATCACCTTTGTCAGCCCGCGCCCCGAATACACCCCGCCGATCATCTACAGCCGCGAGGCGCGCGACCGGCTGGTCTTCATGATCGAGGCGCGGCCGGAGAATGGCGCACGGCTCACCCCCGGCCTCCCAGTCGACGTGCTCCAGTGACCGTCGCGATCGACGCGGATGGGCTCAACAAGTCGTTCGGCGGCCGCCGGGTGGTGCGCGATTTCTCGATCCGAGTGGAGGAAGGGCGGATCACCGGCTTCCTGGGGCCCAACGGCTCGGGCAAGACGACGACCTTGCGCATGCTCTGCGGCCTGCTCACCCCCGACAGCGGCCGCGGCACCGCGCTCGGCTTCGACATCATTGCCGAAAGCTGGGAGATCAAGCGCCGCACCGGCTACATGACCCAGCGTTTCTCGCTCTACGAGGATCTCACTGTCGCCGAGAATCTCGAATTCGCGGCGCGCATCCGCAGCCTCGACCGGCGCCGCGAGCGGGTCGATGAGGCGCTCGCCCAGCTGGGCCTCGCCGAGCGCCGCGCTCAGCTCGCCGGGACGCTTTCGGGCGGCTGGAAGCAGCGCCTCGCCCTCGCCGTCGCCACCCTGCACGAGCCGCGCCTCCTGCTGCTCGACGAACCCACGGCCGGCGTCGATCCGGAGGCTCGCCGCACCTTCTGGGACGAGATCCATGCGCTGGCCGCGAAGGGCCTCACCGTGCTCGTTTCCACCCACTATATGGACGAAGCCGAACGCTGCCACGACATCGCCTATATCGCTTATGGCGAATTGCTCGCCCGCGGCACGGCTGAAGAGGTGATCGCGGGGGCCAGGCTTTTCACCTGGCGCGGCGAAGGCCCGGGCGTCGATCGGCTCTCGCACGAATTGCTGAAGCACAAAGCGGTGGAGATGGCCGCACCCTTCGGTCTTGCCCTTCACGTCAGCGGCAGCGACGAACAAGCACTCGAGCGTGCGCTCGATCCCTATCGCAAAGCCCCGTTCAAATGGACGAAGACCGAGCCGACGCTTGAAGATGTCTTCATCCACCTGATGAGCGGCGTCGAGGACAATTTCCGATGAGCGCGAACGGCGGCATCAGCCAGACCTTCTCGGTCGAGCGGATGACGGCGGTGCTGGTGAAAGAGTTCATCCAGCTCACCCGCGACCGGATCACCTACGCCCTGATCCTCGCCGTGCCGGTGATCCAGATGCTGCTCTTCGGCTATGCGATCAACACCGATCCCCGGCACCTGCCGACAGCTCTGCTCGTGCAGGAGAACAGCGTCTTCGCCCGCTCGGTGGTCTCGGCCATCGCGAACAGCTCCTATTTCGAGATCACCCGCCAGGCCCGCTCCGCCGCCGAGCTGGACGGACTGGTGCGCACCGGCGAGGTCCAGTTCGCGATCACGATTCCGGGCGACTTCACCCGCCGGGTGATCCGCGGCGACCGGGCGCAGATCCTGGTCGAGGCCGACGCCACGGATCCAACCGCAACCGGCAGCGCGCTCGCCGCCCTCGCCCGGCTCCCCCAGGAAGCCCTGCGCCACGACCTGAGAGGCGCCGCGAGCGCCAATGCGCAGGCGCCGCCACCGTTCGAAGTGGTGATCCACCGCCGCTACAATCCGGAGAACATCACCGCGTTCAACATCGTCCCGGGCCTTCTGGGCATCGTGCTCACTCTCACCCTCGTCATGATGACCGCGATCGGCGTCACCCGCGAGCAGGAGCGCGGCACGATGGAAAGCCTGCTGGCGACGCCGGTGCAGCCGTTCGAAGTGATGATCGGCAAGCTCGCGCCGTTCGTGATCGTCGGCGTGATCCAGACCGCCCTGATCCTGCTGCTCGCCCGGATTCTGTTCGGCGTGCCGATGGAGGGTGGCTGGCCGGGGCTGATCCTCGGCACCAGCCTGTTCATCATCGGCTCGCTCGGTCTCGGCTTCCTGATCTCGACGCTGACCCGCACCCAATTGCAGGCCATGCAGCTTTCCGTCTTCTATTTGCTACCCTCGATCCTGCTCTCCGGCTTCATGTTCCCCTTCCGCGGCATGCCGGATTGGGCGCAGTGGCTCGGCACGATCATTCCGGTCACCCATTTTCTCAGGATCGTCCGCGGCGCCCTGCTCAAGGGCCAGAGCTTCGCCGACATGATGCCGAGCCTGCTCGCCCTGGCCGTCTTCGTCTGCGTGGTCGCCGCGCTCGCGTTGGCGCGGTACCGGACGACCCTGGATTAGGAACCCCCCAATTCGTCATCCCGGACTTGATCCGGGATCCATGAACACGGTTTTCGCCAATCCGTCACCTTGGTGTTCATGGGTCCTGACTTTCGTCAGGATGACGCAACATGAATGCTAAGCTGGCAGCGACGCGCCGATAATCAGGATGCCCTCTTCGCCATCGGCGACCTGGAGGCGGCCGCCGCCTTCCTCGACCAGGCAATGGGCGAGCCACGCGGCAGCGGCGCGCGGTGCGACCTCGTCTTCCGGGGTCTCGCCGACCAGCACGGCGCGCAGCTCGGGATCGAGGACGATCCGCGTTCCTTCCGCGCGGACGACGATGTCGAGTCCGTCCTCATGCTTCTCGGCGCCGACATCGAGACTGCCGCCCCGCACGAGCGCGTCGCCTGCGATCAGTGCGACGTTCAGCAGCACCTTGAGCGCCGCCTTGCTCATCGTCGGTTCGTCGACCATCCAGCCCAGCTGAATCCGCCCGTCACCGCCGAACAGACCCTCGATCGCCGCCCGCGCTTCGCGCGTATCGACCACATCGGCGAAACCGCCAGCGGCGCCGAAGGCAAGGCGGAAGAACTTGAGCTTGTTGGCCGAGGCCCGCGCGCTTTCGGCGAGCAGATCGAGGCAGCGGGCGCGCATTTCTGGATCGTGCTCGTCGGCGAGCAACTCGATGCCGTTGTTGAGCGCGCCGACCGGCGACAGCAGATCGTGACAGAGGCGCGAGCACAGCAGGCTGGCGAATTCGTGGGATTTCATGCGCGCGAGCCCTTGCGATTGAGGGCCCCTATTGGCCCGTGCGATTCGCGGATGCAAGGGCGCCCGGACCTTGAAATTTCGCGATTCATGCCCATTTCCTGACTACATGTCGGGGGGGCATCAAATCATTCAGGCCCGGATTTCGGAAGCGAGCGCAGGCTGGCGGCTGGACCGTGCCCTGGCGGCCGCGGTGCCGACCTTGTCGCGCGAGCGGCTGAAGGCGCTGATCTCGAGCGGGGCGGTGCTGGGGCCGAAGGGCGCGGCGGTGCGCGACCCGGCGGTGAAGGCGCTGGCCGGGACCTATGAAGTCGCCGTTCCGGAGCCGCGCCCCGCGCATAACGAGCCGCAGGACATCGCGCTGGAAATCCTGTTCGAGGACGAGCATCTGCTTGTGGTCGACAAACCGGCCGGGATGGTCGTCCACCCCGCGGCGGGGAATTTCGACGGGACTTTGGTCAATGCCCTGCTCCACCATTGCGCCGGACGGCTCAGCGGCATCGGCGGGGTGGCCAGGCCGGGGATCGTGCATCGGATCGACAAGGATACGTCCGGGCTCCTGGTCGTCGCCAAGACCGATGTCGCCCATGAAGGGCTCGCCGCGCAGTTCGCGGCGCACAGCATCGAGCGGCGCTATCTGGCGGTCGTCGCGGCCCTGCCGGTTCCGGCAAAGGGGACGGTCGACGCCCCGCTCGCCCGCTCCACCGCAAACCGCAAGAAGATCGCGATCGTGGAGGGTAAGCGCGGCAAACGGGCGGTCACGCACTACCGAATCGTCCGCCCGCTGAAGGAGGCGGCGCTTGTCGAATGCCGGCTCGAAACGGGGCGGACGCACCAGGTGCGGGTCCATATGGCTTCGATCGGCCATGCCCTGCTCGGCGATCCGGCCTATAGCCGCACCCGCGCGGCGCACAGGGAGATATTGAAAAGCCTCGATTTTCAACGTCAGGCGCTGCATGCCGCCGCGCTCGGCTTCATCCATCCAGTTTCAAAAGAAAACTTGTCCTTTGAAAGCGCGCTTCCGTCTGATATTCAGGAACTGTTGGACGCGCTCACCGTATAGAGATTGAGTGCCGGCGCGGTGTATTATATAAGTACGGCACTTAAGGAGCATCGAACGAGATCATGGCAGGCAGAAACGTCCCGGCGACGATCCCCGCAAGCGGCGGTGAGGCTGGCCTCAACCGCTACCTATCGGAGATCAAGAAATTTCCGATCCTGACGCCGGAGCAGGAATATATGCTGGCGAAGCGCTGGACCGAGCATCAGGACACCGATGCGGCGGCCCAGCTGGTCAACTCGCATCTGCGGCTCGTGGCGAAGATCGCCATGGGCTATCGCGGCTATGGCCTGCCCACCTCCGAGCTGATCTCCGAGGGCAATATCGGCCTGATGCAGGGCGTGAAGAAGTTCGAGCCGGAACGCGGCTTCCGCCTCGCCACTTATGCGATGTGGTGGATCCGCGCCTCGATCCAGAAATATATCATGCGCAGCTGGAGCCTCGTGAAAATGGGCACCACCGCGGCGCAGAAGAAGCTGTTCTTCAACCTGCGCCGGATGAAGAACAAGATCGACGCGTTCGAGGACGGCGATCTGAAGCCAGAAGACGTCACCAAGATCGCCACCGATCTCGGCGTGAGCGAGGACGACGTCGTTTCGATGAACCGGCGCATGGCGATGGGCGGGGATACTTCGCTCAACGTCCCGCTGCGCGACGATTCGGAAGGCTCGTGGCAGGACTTCCTGGTCGATGACGAGCCGCTGCAGGACGAGCGCGTCGCCGACGCGGAGGAAAGCCAGATTCGTCACGATCTGCTGATCGAGGCGATGAACGCGCTCAACGAGCGCGAGCGGCACATCCTGACCGAACGCCGCCTGACCGACGAGCCGAAGACGCTGGAGGAGCTAAGCCAGGTCTACGACGTCAGCCGCGAGCGCATCCGCCAAATCGAAGTGCGGGCGTTCGAGAAGCTGCAAAAGGCGCTGATGAGCCTCGCCGGCGAGCGGCGCCTGCTGTCCGCTGGGTAAGAGCCTCAGACCTATTCCTGTCATGCTGAACTTGATTCAGCATCCATGAACGCCCGCGAATGAGAATTTTCGCGATCCGTGTTGATGGATCCCGGATCAAGTCCGGGATGACGATCATTGGTCGCTAATCCTCAGCGCGTGACCGCCGCCGCCCCTTCGGTGCCCGAAGCGGTGCTGCTCTCGTTCGCCTGACCACCCCCGCCAGGCGCGGCGGGCCGCTCCGCCGGCGCCGGATCCCAGCGATAGCGCACGCCCTGCAGCTCGCGCGGCGGCTCGGCCTGCGCACCGCGGCGCCCGAGCGGCGCCTGCTGCGGCGCGTCGCCGGTCGAGCCGGTCAGCGCCCAGCGCTGGCTGCGCGACATGGCGGGATCTGCATTGGTGCGTTCGGCGATGACCGCGTTGGCGGTGTCGCGCTGCAGCGGTTCATAGCGGCGCAGCACTGCGCGCTGGAAGGAATCGACGCTGCCGGTGAGCGGCGCCGCCTCGGCTGCGGCGGCCGCGGCGGCGGCGTCGCGCGAGCTTTCCGCGGCAAGTTGCGTCTCCGAACGGATCGGCTGGCCGAAGCCGCCCCGCCAGGCGATGGCGGGCTCGACCCCGGCATAGCGGTTCAGGAAGGCCGGCGGCCGGCCCCAACCGCCGCGCCAGCGATAGAATATGTGATTGCCGATGGTGGCCGATTTCACCAGGCTGGAGGCCCAATAAGGCACGACGTAATTGGCGTGATAATGGGTCGCCCAGCCGACCGGCGCATAGACATGGCCGTTCAGCGCCTCCTCTGCGACCCGGCGCGCCCGCTCCCAATATTCGCGCATCGGGCCGCGCCTCAGGGAGCCGTCGCAGGAGAAGGAGAACTGGCAGCCCGTGTAGCGGCGGGACCCTTCGAAGACGACCCCGCAGACCGTGCTGGGATAAGCGGGGTGGCGGACCCGGTTCAGCACCACCTGCGCGACCGCGCGCTGGCCGTCGGCCGACTCGCGGGCCGCTTCGTAATAGATGGCGGCGGTCAGGCAATCGAGCGAGCGCAGGCGATCCGCCGCGCTCGAGCCGCCAAGCAGGAACGGCCGCGCCGGCGGATTGGCGAGGTTCGACACCGGAATCTCCGCGTTGATCTGCAACGCGCTGTCCGGCGCGATCTGCCGCAGCGCGGTTGCCGAGGTCTGCGGCACGGCGGCGCGCAGGGAGGCGATCGCATTGGGCGAGCCGGGTTCCTCGATGTCGATGCGCGGCGCCGCCGCCTGCCGCCCGACGCTGAGCGC
>DATINU010000305.1:0-8122 GCA_035473955.1 Allosphingosinicella sp. | reverse complement strand
ATCGGCGGCGATGGCAAGGCGTCACCGCCGCAGAGCTGTAGTGGGCTCTACGCCAAGGCGGTGCAACGCAGCCAGCGCCGTTGAGAGCGGCGGCGACACCGGCCGCGGCGACCGCCGGCCAGCCTCAATAGGTCGCTAGAGCCGGAGCATCCGCGCCCGGTATTCGCTGACCGCGCTCCATTCGCCGTTCGCCTCCGCGCGCAATCGGCCGCGCGCATAGACGAGGCTCACCAGCCGCCAGCCCCCCGTCTCCCCCGTCAGCGCCTCGATCGCCGCATCGGCCTCGGCGGCAAGCGCCCGCAGCCGCGTCGAATGCTCGCCCCGGTCGCGCAAGGTGATCGCGAGGCGCACTTCGCGCCCCACGCCGCTCTTGTGGCTCCAGTCGAGTTCCGGCCCGGTCTCGATCAGCGCATAGGGTGCCGCCGCCTGCACCGGCCGCCCCTCGTGGATTCCGGTCAGCCCGCTCACCGCCGCCAGCGCGGCCGCCGCGCCTTGTGCCAAGGCATCGCTTGCGTTCATCTCTTCAGCCCCGTCATCCGCCAGCGCAGGTCTCGCGCGGTCAGCCGCATTCGTGTCCCGTCATCCTCGACGCGAACGCCCTCGTCCCTGAGCCGGTCGGCCAGCGCCGCCGCCCGGCGTTCGGCGACCCGCTCGATCCGCTCCGTCAGCCGCTCGAACATCAGCGCAGCCTCAGCCGACGCCAGGGCCTCCAGAGCGCCGTCACCGCCGCCGGCGGGCCCGCGCCGTCGTGCCGGTCGCGATGGGTGTAGAGATGCGCGGCGAGTCGGACGACGCCGTGACGGAGGGCCTCCGGCAGCGTCTCGATCTCGGCCGCCATCCCCGCCGAATAGGCGACGCGCACCTGCTTCGCGCCGGCGGCCCGAAGCACCCGCACCCAGCCGTCGCCCGCCGCGTCGATGTCGATCGCATAGGCATCGGCGGGCAGCGCCGCCGCGCCGCCCGCCGCGTCGACCGCCTCCACCCCGTCGATGCCGCGCACCGGCGCGGCGCCGAGCCGGGTCCAGGCCGTGCTCGCCGGCAGCGTCTCGGTCACGTCGCGGGCAAGCAGCGACCGTCCGGTGAAGCGCTCGCACATCTCGCCCGCGCTCCGCGCCAGCGTGGCCAGCAGCGCGTCCTCTTCGCCGCTGCCGATCCGCAGAAACGCCTTCATCTCGGCGAGCGTCACCGGCGGTGCCGGCGGTTCCTCGATCACGATCATGTCCTGTTCTCCCGATTGGGTGCGCCGGCCGGGCAAGGGGGCGGCCCGGCCGGCGCTTCGCCGCCCTCAGGCCGCGAATTTCAGCAGCTTGATCGCCTCCGAATTCATCACCTGCCCGCCGATCCGCTTGGTCGCGTAGAAATGGACGAAGGGCTTGTTGGTGAAGGGATCGCGCAGGATCTGCGTCTCCGCCCGCTCGGCGATCAGGTAGCCGGCCCGGAAATTGCCGAAGGCGATGGCGAGCGCGTTGGCGGCCACGTCCGGCATGTCCTCGGCCTCGACCAGCGGATAGCCGAGCAGGGTGTCCGGCGCCCCGCCGGTCAGCCCGGGCTGCCACAGGAAGGCGCCGTCCGCGGTCTTGAACTTGCGGATCGCCGAGGCGGTCGCCGAATTCATCACGAACGCCGCCCCCTGCCGGTAGGGCGAACGCAGCGCCTGGACGAGGTCGATCAATTTGTCCTGCGGGTTGGAGGCCGGAAAGCCGCCCGACACCCCGGTCTTGATGAATTGCAGCGTGCCGAAATCGCGCGCCGCGTCGCCGTCGGCGCTGTTCGGCGCGGCGAGGAAGCCCTTGGGCTTGGCGCTGCCGTCGCCGGAGACGAAGGCGGCGCCTTCGGCCCGCGCGAACTCGGCCGCGATCTCGCCGGCCAGCCAGGCTTCGACGTCGAAGGCGGCGTCATCGAGCATCGCCTGGCTCGCGGCCGGGTTGGCGTAGAGTTCGCCGAACGGCGGCGCGATCTCCTCGAAGGCGGGCGTGTCGGTCTCCGGCCGCGCCGCCGTCTCCCCGGCCCAGCCGGAGGCGGTGCCGCCGGTGGTCACCAGCTTGCGATAGCCGGCGGACCCCACCTTCACGACGTTGGCGATGGCGCGGATCGGCGAGATCGCGTTCAGCGTCCGTTCGATCGCCTGGTCGATTTCCTCGGGCACGGCATAGCCGCCGGCGCCCTCGCTCGCGCCGGACAGCGCCTTCAGCTCGACCCCGGCCTCGAGGCCCTTTCTGAGATAGCGCTCGACGAACGGCGCCGCCGCCGCCTTCGTGCCCGCCAGCGCCGGCCGCGCCGCCGCCACCGCCTGCCCGTCGACCTGCGCCTTCAGCGCCGCCACCTCGCCGCGCAGCGCCGCGACGTCGTCATCTTCCCGCTCCAGCGCCTCGAACGAGGTCTCCAGCGCATCCGTCTTCATTTCCAGCATGTCTCTCTCCTCATCGGCTCTTCCATTCCGGCTCGGGCCGGAATCCCTCACATGTCCTTCTTTCGATTGACGCCCGGGCGCGGGCGCGGCACCTTCTTCTCCTGCACTCGGGGAAAAAGGGGATTCTCAATGCGTTCAGGACTGACCACCGGCCTTGCCGCGATCGCGCTTTCGTTCGCCCTCACGGGTTGCGACCAAATCAAGCAGATGACCGGCATGGACCAGTCCGGCGGCTCGAACACGAGCACGGCCTCGACGAACGGCGCCGCCCCGTCGCTGAGCGGCCCCGGCGCCTCGTCGGGCGCGCCGGGCAAGCCCGCGACCAGCGATCCGGCGCTTGCCGCCGAAATGTCGACCGCGGCGGCGCAGATTTCCACCAGCCTGCCGATCCAGGTCGATCAGATCACCCGGGTCGTCGCGGTCCGCGCCGAGGGCACCGAATTCGTCTACGATCTGACGATCAGCCAGGCCGTCCCGCCCGCCCAGATCGAAACCATCCGGGAGACCATGCAGCGGACCAATCAGGCGAACATGTGCGGCAATCCGAATGTCGCCACCTTCATCCGCCGCGGCGGCAGCATGAATCACCGCTACGTCGATTCGGCCGGCAACCGCTTCGAAACCCGCGTCGTCTCCTGTTCGTGACGGCGCGCGTGCGGGCGCCGCTTCGCCTGATCGTTGCGGCGCTCGTCCTCTCCGGCGCGGGCGCCGCTCCCGCGCGGAACGATGCGCCGGGTCGGGTCAACCCGGCCGAAGTCGAAGCCGCGGCCGCGCAACTTGGTCGGCAATTGCCGATGCGGGTCGACGACGTCACCACCGCCGTCGGCATCCGCGCCGAAGGAACCGCGTTCGTCTACGAGATGGTGGTCGACGATTCGATCACGCGCGAGCAATTCCGTTCGGTGAAGGATGCGGTCGAGGCGGCCAATCGGAGCAACCTGTGCGCGCAGGAAGAGGTCGCGACCTTCATCCGGCGCGGCGGCTCGATGCGGCACATCTACCGAAACCAGGCCGGCGACCGCTTCGAAACCAGGCTGACCAGCTGTCCCGCGCCGGTTCAGCCGGCTCCATAATCCGCGATCGGCTTCAGCACGCCGAACTTTTCCTTCTTCGGTTTCCCCGGCAGCGGCTCGTAGCTCTGCTTTGCCGCCGGCAGCTTGCAGTCCGGCAGCCGGTCGAGCAAGTCGCGCACCAAAGTCAGCCGCCCCCGTTTCTGGTCGTTGAAATCGACCAGAATCCAGGGCGCGTGGTCCGTGTGCGTCGCCTTCAGCATCGCCTCGCGCGCCTTGGTGTATTCCTGATATTTCTGCCGCGCCTCGAGGTCGATCGGCGAGAGCTTCCAGCGCTTCAGCGGATCCTCGAGCCGCTCGGCGAAGCGCTCCTCCTGCTTCTCCTGGTCGCAGCAGAGCCAATATTTGAACAGCAGGATGCCGTCGTCCGTGAGCTGCTTCTCGAAGGCCGGCGCGGCCTTCAGAAACGCCTTCGCCTGCGCTTCGGTGCAAAAGCCCATCACCCGCTCGACGCCCGCGCGATTGTACCAGCTGCGGTCGAACAGCACGATCTCGCCCTTGGCCGGCAGCTGCGCGGCGTAGCGCTGGAAATACCATTGCCCCTGCTCGCGCTCCGATGGCTTGGCGAGCGCCACCACCCGGCATTGCCTCGGGTTCAGCCGGTCGGCCACCGCCCGGATCGCGCCGCCCTTCCCGGCCGTATCGCGCCCTTCGAAGATCACCAGCAGCCGCTGCCCCGTCTCGGCCACCCAGCGCGCCATCTCCACCAGCTCCGCCTCCAGCGGCGCCAGCGCTTTCTCGAAGACCTTGCGCTTCAGCTTGCCCATATGCCGGACCCTCCGCCCCCTTCGTCACGCCCGGGGAGCCGGGAGTCCAGCATCTTCTGGTTTCCTCTTAATGCGGGTCCTCGCACTCACTTTCGTGGTCCGGCAAGTTCACGCATGTCATCACAGGCCCAATCACCCTTCCCGAAAGCACGGCGTCGACCACGATCCTTTGGTACTGGCGGCCATAAGGCGTGCGATATGGCCGGGTGCGCCGGCCCACGAAGGTGATCGCGATCGCGACGGTCTCGGGCGCGTACTCGTCGGGCCGGATTCGGATCCGCCGTCTCGCCTCGTGCACCTCCATGTGAAGCTCGGTATCGAATTCCGGATTGACGCTGTCCTGACCGATCACTCGATAGAGTGGGACACTGCTTACATTGGGGACGAACCCACTCTCCTCGAAGCCATCATACCAGACGCCGTGCATCACTTGCGCGGGATAAGGCCCGATACAATCTCGATCCCAGACGCTGCGCTCGCTTAGGACTGCGTCATTTCCAGACTCCGAGACTTCGAGCTGGACACAAGGATCGTCATTTATCCGTGTATCAACGTCGTTTGTTGGCCGGAGACCCCGCGCCTTGTGATACGCCGTCAGGATCGGCGCTGGCCCTCGCCAGGCGAGGCTTAGCAACCCTGTCGCCACCGTGACGATGATGACAAGCGCCAGCCCGATGACGATCATCCGCTTCACCGTCGGTATCGACGAGATCACCCCCGCGTCGGCCCGAGCAGCCGCATCGAGATGATCCGGTCGACCACCACCACTTCGCCCGGCGGCCGCGCCCTGCGTCCCATGAACACGATCTCGACCGCCGCGGTCGCATGCAGCTTGTCCGCCGCCGCGCGTACCGCCGGATCGGGCACCACCCCCGGCGCGAAGGCGAGCCAGGGCCGGGGCGGCGGCGGATCGTCGTCGGTATAAGCCCCGTTCCCGCCGGCCGCGAATTCCGATCGTTCGAACCCCGTCACCCAGACACCGCTAAACCTTTCCTCCGGCCCGAACGCGCATCTGTCCAGCATATCCGACATGATCGGCCCCTCGCACGGCCCGCTCGCGCGCGGCGCGGGCGCTTCCTTCCTCGGCTCAGCGCGTTGCTCGTTCGCCGGTCCAGGCGCCTCCACAGTACCGCAGCCGGCGAGGCACAGGGCGACAAGGAGCGGCGCGCGCGTCATGGTCCCGCTTTAGCAGCCTCCTCGATCGCATGCACCCGCGCCCTGGGCTGCATCGGCATTGTCACCAGGCTGATCTCCACCAGCTCCAGTTCGCTGAGCTCGCGCGGGGAACCCTCCGTCGCCGCCTTCACCCGATAGCCGAAGCTGAGCCCGGAGATCGCGCCTTCCGTCAGCAGCCGCGCCGCCCGCCCGTCGACGAGCCGGCCGATCACCCTGAGGCCGCGCCGATCCTCTCGCAAATATTCGATCCGCCCGATCGGCCGGTCCGGCCGGTGCTGCCAAAGCAACGGCACCGTCCCGCCCCCGCGCTTCAGGCTCGCCGCGAACGCCCCCGCCCGGACCACGTCCCCGCCACGGTCCGGCCGCCCGAAGATCGCCGCATAACCCGCAAACCGCATGCCCATCTCCAAGTCAGATGTTTTCACGCGGAGGCGCGGCGAAGAAAATGAGGCGGGAAGAAGCCTGTGGGCCAAAGGCCCAGCCCTCTCTTCTCCGCGCCTCCCGCACCTTTGCATGAATGAAGCCGGCTTCGCCGGACCCTCGCGATCATCCGATCCACTCCGGCTTCCGCCTCCGCGCGCTCCGCGTGAACCCTTTTCTTCCTCACCCCCGCAGCATCTCCAGCAATCCCACCTTCACCGCGATCCCCGCGACCAGCAGCGCCAGCACGATCCTGACTGCCCAGCTCACCACGGCCTGCCAGGCCGATTTCTTGGCGTCGCGCCAGGCGCGGAGCAGCTCGCGCAGCTCGTCCATGTCGCGCCGGGCATTCTCGTCCTTGAGCCCGAGCGCGGACAGTGCCCGGTCCGCCCCAACCTCGCTCGCTTCCTCGACGAGCCCGCGCAGCGTTACCAGGTCCGCGCCCTGCCCTTCGGCCTGGGCGATCAGCAGCGCCAGCATCGACGCATTGGGGTTGGTCATTTCGCTTATCTCCGGTAATTTGGCGCGATGACGCGCACGATGCTGCTCATCGTTCTGGCCGTTTTGGCCGTGCTGGCCGCCTGGTGGCTCTGGAAAGAGCGGCGGATCGATGCCTGTTCCGCGGGCGGCGGCGAATGGAATTACTCGGCCGGCGCGTGCGGCCCCCGCGCCTGAAAGCCCAGCATCTCTCTTTTCTCTTCTTCGCTCAGGAAATCGGCCGCATTCACCGGCCGCCAGAGCCGCTCGCGGTCCTCGGCGAGCGCCGGAATGAGGTCGGGATCGACCCGGAGCCGCAGCCCCGGCCACCACGACGCCAGCGCCCCCGAAAGGCCGCCGAGAATCCGCTCCGCCATCGGCAGCAATGTCAGCCGCCAGAGCGCCCGGTTCGCCTCCTTGTAATTGGCGTAGGTATTGTCGCCCGGCAGGCCGAGCAGCATCGGCGGCACCCCGAAGGCCAAAGCGATCTCCCGCGCCGCCGCGGCCTTGAGCCCGGCAAAGTCCATTTCCGCCGGGGTCAGGCTCAGCGCCTGCCACCTGAGCCCGCCGTCGAGCAGCAGCGGCCGCCCTGCATTGGCCTCGCCCGCGAGCTGCGCCTCGATTTCGCTCCGGAGCCGCGCGAACTGTTCATCCGAAAGCGCCGCCCCGTCGCCGGGCTCGTAGATCAGCGCTCCCGAGGGCCGCGCCGCGTTGTCGAGCAAGGCCTTGTTCCACTTCGCCGCCGCATTGTGCACCGCGACCGCCGCCGCCGCCGCGCCGAGGCAGCCGAGCCCGTAATGATCGTCGAGCGGGTGCGTCGCTTTCAGGTGGGCGATCCCCGGCCGCCCCAGCCCGTCCCGCGCCGGCACCCGCGTCCTCGCCTCGCCGATCCGATAGGCATAAGCCGCCGGCCAGCCTCGCGCATCCGCCTCGACGCTCACCCGCTCGGGCCTCAGCGCAAACAGCTCCGCCGGCATCCCCTCCGCATCCTGCAGCAGCTGCACGAAGGCGTTGCCGTGCAGCAGCAACTGCGTCGCCACCGTCTCGAGCAAGGCGGGAGAAACCAGCGACACCGCCCGCCCTTCTTCTTCATAGACCGGCGCCCAGGCGACGCTCTCCGCCACCAGCCGCACCGCCCGCTGCGCCACCGCATTGCCGAGATAGGCCTCGCGCACCTGCGCCTCATAGGAGCGCGGCCAGGGCTCGCCCCCGAACGCGCCCCGCCATCCCGCGAAAAGAAAAGGCCGCCCGGTCCCCCGGACGGCCTTCCGGCCGAACCATTTCATGTTCCACTCCTTGACTCCCTCTCCCAAGGGGAGAGGGTTGGGGTGAGGGGCCCTCACCCATGAAGCAAAAGCGCCTGACTCCGGTCGCCCGCAAACTCCGCCGCGCTCGGACGAACGCCGAGGAGCGGCTTTGGCAGCGCCTCCGTAATCGGCAGCTATTGGGCTTTAAATTTCGCTTCCAAATGCCAATCGGCGATCATGTTGCCGACTTCTGCTGCGAGCAGGCTCGCCTGGTGGTCGAACTGGACGGCGGTCAACATGCGGATAACCCCGGGGATGCCGCTCGCACTGCGGCGATTGAGGCGGCTGGCTACCACATCATCAGGTTTTGGAATCACGATGTGCTCGCCACCACCGGCGGGGCGCTAGAGGAAATTGCGCGAGCGTTGCGCAAAGCCTCAGGCTCCTGACCCCTCACCCAACCCTCTCCCCAAGGAGAGGGCTTTTCCTCAGCCCGAAACGTAGCCCAACGCCGTCAGCCTCTGGTCGAACCAGTACCAGGCGGCGAAGCTCGCC
>DATINU010000304.1:0-7918 GCA_035473955.1 Allosphingosinicella sp. | reverse complement strand
GGAAGAGGAACTGGCAGGCGCCCTCGTTGGCGTAGACCTTGGCCGGAAGCGGCGTCGTGTTCGAAAATTCCAGCGTGACATGGCCCTCCCAGCCGGGCTCGAGCGGAGTCACGTTCACGATGATCCCGCAGCGCGCATAGGTCGATTTGCCGAGGCAGATGACGAGCACGTCGCGCGGAATCCGGAAATATTCGACGGTGCGGGCGAGCACGAAGCTGTTCGGCGGGATGATGCAGACGTCGGTCTTGCGGTCGACGAAGCTGTTCTCCGCGAAGTTCTTGGGATCGACCACGGCCGAATCGACGTTGGTGAAGACCTTGAACTCGTCGGCGACGCGCGCGTCATAGCCGTAGGAGGAGAGGCCGTAGGAGATGCAGCCGTCGCGCCGCTGCGATTCGACGAACGGCTCGATCATGCCGTGGGCCCGCGCCTGCTCGCGAATCCATTTGTCGGACAGGATGCTCATCGGGGCGCCCGCCGGATGAGGCGGCCGCCGCAGCCGTTCAGCTCGCGGCCCGAAAGGCGGACCCGGACCTGATCGGCATAGACCTCTTCCCCCTCGGTTTGGCACGGCCCCGGGCGCGCCTCGATCGTGATCGCGCCGAGGCCGTCGCCGGATTGCCAGACGCGCCGGTCCCCCTCGGCACGGGGGAGAGTGCGCGGCCAGACCGCCTCGCCACCCTGATCGCTCGACCGCAGGACGATGCGATCGTCGCCGATCACGAGCAGCCAGAAGGGCTCGGCGCCCATCGCCTGATAGCGGACATTGTCGACCGGCGCGTAGGGGCGCTGGTTCGCCGCGCAGGCGGCGGCGAGGGCGATGGCGGGGAGGGCGAGGAGGAGTCGTTTCATCCCGCTCTGGATGCGGGCGGGTGGCGGCCCAAGTCAACCGCCGTGGTGGATTGCTTGATGTGGAGGACGCAGATCAGGGTGAACAGGCGCCGGGCGGTGTCGAAATCCATCTCGGCCTTGCCGGCGAGGCATGACTGGAGCAGCTCGGCCGCTTCGTTGTGGAGGGCGCGGCGGGCCATGTCGATCGCCTCGATCCCCTTGGCGCCGTCGCTCCGCACCGCGCGGAAATAGGAATCGCAGATCGCGAAATAGTCGCGGACCGGGCGGCGGAAGCGGGCGAGGCCCATGCGGATCGTCTCCTCGGGCCCGCCATCCTCGCCGAGCAATTCGATGGCGAGCCGGCCTTCCTCGACGCGCAGGCGCACGCGATAGGGGCCGTCATGGCCGGGAACGGCGAAGTGGTTGCCCTCCAGCAGATCGAAGATCGCGATCCGCCGCTCCTGCTCGATGTCCGCGTTGCGCTTGAGGATCGAGCGCTCGTCGAGCTGGATGTCGATGATCCGGGGATCGGCCATGGGCCTTGTTAGCGGGTGCAGCATTTGTCCGCCAGCAGCATCGCCCGCTCGTCATGCTGAACTTGATTCAGCATCCAGGAACATGGATTTCCCGAACCGGCAGACACGGTGTTCATGGATCCTGACTTTCGTCAGGATGACGGTTGAGCTTATCCACATCACTTACACAGGGTTGTTGACTTGTGGCGCGCGGCCGATGGGTCCAGAGATTCGGGCATGTCGCTCGCTTTGCTCGAATCGCCCGGCGCTTCGCCGGCCCAGTCCCTGCCCCATAATGTCGAGGCCGAGGCGGCTTTGCTCGGCGCGCTGATGATCGACAACCGGCTGGCCGAGGATATCCAGCTGAAGCTCCGCCCCGAGCATTTCTTCGAGCCGCTACACGGGCGGATCTACGAGCAGATTCTGCGCTTGCTCGACAAGAACATGATCGCCTCGCCGGTGACGCTCAGGCCCTTGTTCGAGGCGGACGAGGAGATGAAGGAGCTGGGCGGGCCGTCCTACCTGGCGCAGCTCACCGGCTCGGGCGCGGCGATCATCGGGGCGCGCGATTTCGCCGAGCAGATTTACGACCTGGCGCTGCTCAGGGCGCTGGTCGGGGTGGGCCGCGAGATGGTCGAGCGCGCGCTCGATACCAGCGACGAGGTCGAGCCCAAGGGGCAGATCGAGGACGCCGAGGCGGCGCTCTACCGCGTCGCCGAGGAGGGGAGCGGCGACGGCTCGGTGAAGAGCTTCGCGGCGGCGACCCGGATGGCGATCGAGATGGCCGAAAAGGCGCTGAATTCGGGGGGCGGGCTTTCCGGCCTCACCACGGGGCTCGAGACGGTCAACGCCAAGACCGGCGGCCTGCACAATTCGGACCTGATCATCCTCGCCGGGCGGCCGGGCATGGGCAAGACCGCGCTCGCCACCAACATCGCCTTCAATACGGCGCGGCGCTTCCTGCAGGACCGCGAGGACGGAATCGCGCCCGAAAAGAGCGCGGGCGCCGGCGTCGCCTTCTTCAGCCTGGAAATGTCGGCCGACCAGCTGGCGACGCGCATCCTGGCCGAGAATAGCGGGATCAGCTCGGAAGCCTTGCGCATGGGCAAGATCAGCCAGCAGGATTTCCGCAACCTCGCCCGGGCCGCGGCGGAGCTGGAGACGCTGCCGCTCTATATCGACGACACGCCCGGCCTCACCATCGCGGCGCTGAGGACGCGGGCGCGGCGGATGAAGCGGCAGCGGGGGATCGGGCTGGTCGTGGTCGATTATCTCCAGCTCCTCCAGGGCACGGGCAAGAATTCGAACGACAACCGGGTGCAGGAGATTTCGGAAATCTCGCGCGGGCTGAAGACGCTGGCCAAGGAGCTCGGCGTGCCGGTGCTCGCGCTTTCCCAGCTCAGCCGCGCGGTCGAGCAACGCGAGGACAAGAGGCCGCAGCTCTCCGACCTCAGGGAATCGGGCTCGATCGAGCAGGACGCCGATATCGTCCTCTTCGTCTATCGCGAGGAATATTATGTCGCCTCGCACGAGCCCAAGCGGCCGATCGAGGGCGACGACGCCAAGATCCACGACGCCTATGACCAGTGGAAGCGCGACATGGAGCGGGTCTACCAGCTCGCCGAGCTGATCGTCGCCAAGCAGCGCCACGGCGCCACCGGCAAGGTGAAGCTGAAGTTCGAGGCCAAGATCACGCGGTTCTCCGACTATGCCGACGAGGCCTATATCCCCGAGGCCCGCGGCTGATCCCGTATTGCGCGCCCTCCGGAGGTGCCTTAGCCATGCGGCACACCATGAGGAGGGTCGAATGGCTTTTCGGGCGATTGTGCTGGCCGGAGCGCTGGCCGTGACGGGGGCGACCGCGACCGGCGCGCAGCAGGCGGAAGCGCCGCCGGCCGACGATCCCTTCACCTGGCTCGAGGAGATCGAGGGCGAGCGGGCCTTGGCCTGGGCGCGGAACGAAAATAGCCGCACGCTCGGCGAGCTGCAGGGCGATGCCCGCTACCAGCAGATGTACGAGCGGGCCCTCACCATCCTGCAGGCGCGCGACCGCATTCCGATGGTGACCTTCCGCGCCGACGGGCTCTACAATTTCTGGCAGGACCCCGACCATATCCGCGGCATCGTCCGCCGCACGACCCTCGCCAGCTACCGCACCGAAAGCCCGGCATGGGAGACCGTGCTCGACATCGACGCGCTGGCCACGGCCGAGGGCGCCAACTGGGTCTACCAGGGCATGCAATGCCTGCCGCCCGAAGAGCGGCTCTGCCTGGTCAACCTTTCGGACGGCGGCCGCGACGCCAATGTCGTGCGCGAGTTCGACACGCGCACGCGCCGCTTTGTCGAGGGCGGCTTCAGCTTGCCCAACGGCAAGCAGGCCGCGGTCTGGGAAGACGAGAACACGCTGCTGGTCGTGCGCGAATGGGGGCCGGGGACGATGACCCAGTCCGGCTACGGCTTCGTGGTCAAGCGGCTGCGGCGCGGGCAGAGCCTGGACGCGGCCGAGGAGCTGTATCGCGGCCGGCCGGACGATACCGGAGTCTTTCCGGTGGTGCTGCGCGACAGCGAAGGGCGCGTCCACGCGACCGGCGCCGTCCGCAACGTCGACATCTTCAACAGCGAATGGGTGCTGTTCCGCCCCGGCGGCAACGTCATCCTGCCGATTCCGCGCCGCGCCTCGCTGTCGAGCATCGTCGACGGGCGGGTGCTGGTGACGCTGGACGAGCCCTGGGACGCCGGCGGCGGCCTCCGCTTCGCCGCCGATTCGATCGTCTCCTACGATCTGGAGGCGTGGCAGCGCGATCCGTTGCACGCGCGGCCGAGCCTCGTCTGGGCGCCGGGCGAGCGGCAGACGCTGTCCGGCACGGCGACGACGCACGGGCGGCTCATCGTCTCGATCCTCGACAATGTGCGGGGCCGCGCCTTCGCGATGGACCATGCGGGCGGGCGCTGGCGGACGAGCGAGATCGCCTTGCCCCGCAATGCCACGATCTCGATCGCCTCGGCCTCCGACCAGGACGAGCAGGCGATGTTCGGCGTCACCGACTATCTGACGCCGACGACGCTCTGGCATTATGACGGGGCGAGCGGCCAGCTCGCCCGGCTGAAGAGCTCGCCGGCGCGGTTCGACGGGTCGGGGCATGTGGTCGAGCAGCTCGAGGCGGTCTCGGCCGACGGCACGCGCATTCCCTATTTCCTGATCCGGCCGCGCGCGATGCGGATGGACGGCTCCACGCCGACCTTGCTCTACGGCTATGGCGGCTTCCAGGTCAGCCAGGTGCCGTCCTATTCCGGGGTGATGGGCCGGCTCTGGCTCGAGCAGGGCAATGCCTATGTCGTCGCCAATCTGCGCGGCGGCGGCGAATTCGGGCCGGAATGGCACCAGAGCGCCCAGCTCGCCCACAAGCAGCGCACCTGGGACGATTATATCGCGGTCGCCGAGGACCTGATCAGACGCCGGATCACCAGCCCGAGGCGCCTTGGCGTGATGGGCGGCAGCCAGGGCGGCCTGCTCGTCGGTACCGCGATCACGCAGCGGCCGGAATTGTTCAACGCGGCGATCATCCAGGTGCCGCTCTTCGATATGATGCGCTATCATCTGATGGGCGCCGGCGCCTCATGGATCGGCGAATATGGCGATCCGCGCATCCCCGAGCAGCGCGCCTGGATCCAGGGCTATTCGCCCTATCAAAGGCTGACGCCGGGGCGGACCTATCCGATGCCGTTCATCGAGACCTCGACCAAGGACGACCGGGTCCATCCGGGCCACGGCCGCAAGGCGGCGGCGCGGCTCGCGGCGCTTGGGGCGCCCTATTATTATTACGAGAATATCGACGGCGGCCATTCGGCCGCGGCGAATCTGACCGAGACGGCGCGGCGGCAGGCGCTGGAATATACCTATGCGACGCGGCGGCTGGTGGATTAGCCCCGAGGCGTCATCCTGATCAAGTCCGGGATGACGGGTTCGGCTCAGCCTTCCATATTCTCCGCCGACGCCGCATAGGGGTCGGCCAGCCCGACGCCGATCGTGGCGCGGGGGGATTCGGCTTCGGAGCTGGTCACCGGATAGGCGCAATAATCGGCGGCATAATAAGCGCTGGGGCGGTGGTTGCCGCTGAGGCCGATGCCGCCGAACGGCGCGGTCGAAGGCGCACCATTGGTCGGCTTGTTCCAGTTGACCACGCCGGCGCGGACATTGGCCCAGAAGCGGTCGTACATCTCCGGATTGCCGCCGAGGAGGCTTGCGGCGAGGCCGTAGCGGGTGGCATTGGCCTCGGCCAAGGCGGCGTCGAAATCGGGGACCCGGATCACCTGCAGGACCGGGCCGAACAGCTCCGCATCGGGGCGCTGGGCGACGTCGGTCGTATCGATCAAGGCGGGGGTCAGGAAGGGCCGTTTGTCGTCCTTGCGATCGAGCCGGCGGATCGCGCGGCCGCCCTTGCCGGTGAGATCGAGAAACGCCTCCTGCAGGCCGTCGGCCGCGGCATTGTCGATGACCGGGCCCATGAAGGGGGCTGGATTGGCGTGCGGGTGATCGACGATCAGCCGGTCGAGCACCTTGATTATGGTTTCGACCAGCTCCTCGTGCTGGCCGTCCTCGACGATCAGCCGCCGGGCGGCGGTGCAGCGCTGGCCGGCGCTCATGAAGGCCGATTGCACGGCGATCGCGGCGGCGGCCTGCACATCCCGCGCCTGCCAGACGACGAGCGGATTGTTGCCCCCCATTTCGAGGGCGAGGATCTTGTGCGGGGTCTCGGCATATTGCTGGCTGAGCGCGAGGCCGGCGCGGGCCGAGCCGGTGAAGAGCAGGCCGTCCAGCCCCGGATGGGCGGCGAGCGCCTTGCCCGTCTCCACGCCGCCCTGAACGCAGCGCACGACACCTTCGGGGACGCCTGCCTCGTGATAGAGGCCGACAAGATATTCGCCCACCGCGGGGGTCTTCTCGCTCGGCTTGAAGACCACGGCATTGCCGGCGAGCAGGGCGGGGACGATGTGGCCGTTCGGCAAATGCGCCGGGAAATTATAGGGGCCGAGCACGGCGAGCACGCCGTGCGGGCGGTGGCGGACGGTGACGCGCGCCCCCATCGCCCCCTCGAGGCGGCGCTGCGCGGTGCGATCGGCATAGGCCGAGACCGAGATATCGACCTTGTTGATCACCGCCTCGGCCTCGGTGCGGGCCTCCCAGAGCGGCTTGCCGGTCTCGCGCGCGATCAGATCGGCGAAGGGCTCGAGCTTGCCGCGCACGACGTTGACGAAGCGGCGCAGGGTCTCGACCCGGTTGGTGAAGGGCCGCGCGGCCCAGGCGGCCCAGGCGGCGCGGGCGGCGGCGACTTCGGCGTCGACGTCGCCCGTCTCGCCCGTCCAGAGCGTTTCCCCCGTCGCGGGCTCGGTCGAGGTCAGGGCGGCCATTGGGGCTACTTGCCGCTCGGGGCGGATTATTCAAGCCTTTGCGCGCATTGCGTCGCCCATTCGGCGGACCTCGGCGAGCTTGGCGTCGAGCGGGGCGAAGTCGTCGTCCCGGTCGATCGCCGCCCAGAGGCGCTCGACCTCGTCGATGTGCATCGAGCAAGGCCCGGGGCCGCTCCAGTAAAGATGATCACGGGCGCCGGGAATGGGATCGCAGGCGGCGACCAGCGCGGCGACCTCGTCGAAGCCGTCATAACCCTCGGGATTGCGGCCGCCGCGCCAGTCGAAGAAGAAGCGGTCGATCGTGTGGGTCTGCCTTGAAAGCGTTTCTTCGATCGCGGTGACGAGCGCCATGTCCTCGTCGAGCGTGCGCGGGCGGAGGCCCAGGCGGGCGAAGATCGCGTCGCGCAGGGCCTCGCGGAAGCGGCCGGGGAAGGTTTCGAGGATGGCGGTCAGCGCGTCGGCCTCGGCGATCGCCGTCAGCGAGCGGGCGAATTCGACCAGGTCCCAGTGGATCGCCTCGGGCTGGCGGGCGAAGGCATAGAGGCCGCCATGATCGAAATAGGCGGCGGTGAAGGCGCCGTCCCAATAAGGGGTGAACCGCCAGGGGCCGTAATCGAAGCTCTCGCCGGTGACGTTGATATTGTCCGAATTGAGCACGCCGTGGACGAAGCCGGCGGCGATGCAGGAGGCGGCGAGGCGGGCGGTGGCACGGGTCACATGGTCCAGGAGCCGGACCGGGTCGTCGCTTTCGTCCGCGTAGAAATGGTGGAGGCAATAGGCGGTCAGCTTGCGCAGGTTGTCCGCCTCGCCGAGCGTCGCCAGACGCTGGAAGGTGCCGATCCGGATATGGCCGTGGCTGAGGCGGACGAGGACGGCGGCGCGGGTCGGGGAGGGCTCGTCGTTGCGCTCGAGCGCCTCGCCGGTCTCGACGATCGAGAAGGTCTTCGATGTATTGACGCCGAGCGCCTCGAGCATCTCCGTGGCGAGCACTTCGCGGATCGCGCCCTTGAGGGTGAGCCGGCCGTCGCCGAAGCGGCTGTACGGGGTCTGGCCCGACCCCTTGGTGCCGAGATCGAGCAGGCGGTCCCTGCCGTCGCGGAGCTGCGCGAACAGGAAGCCGCGGCCGTCGCCAATGTCCGGATTGTACACGCGGAACTGGTGGC
>DATINU010000303.1:0-8124 GCA_035473955.1 Allosphingosinicella sp. | reverse complement strand
CACGACCGGGGGTAGCGGCGTGAGCAACGGCGCGTCTTGCCCAAACACAGGGGCGGTGGGGAGGACGATCGTCGCGGAAAGCGCGAGAATCGCGGTGCGAAGGGTTTGATTTTTCTGGTTCATAACAGGGCAACAACGACTTCACCGGGGAAAAGTGCACGGCCTGTCGTTTGATCTGCGTCAGTCTGTGGCGGGAGAGCGGCGAGGCGATCAACGTCCTGAAAGTGCAGCCAGTCGCCGTCGATCTCCGACACCGACCTCGGCCCAGGGCCGGGATTGGCCACAGGGGTAGTTCACGAACATCCGGTATCCGCGGCGCGGCCGGATCGGCGACAGGAACAGCAGATACTCCCCGCCGATATCGTGCTGCGTAGGGCCGCTGCTGGCGCGATCCATGTAAAACCCACCGCTGTTGCGCTCCGTGAAAAAACTTATCCGGCGCGGCACGCGGCCTTTATAGCCATGCAAAACCTGCAAGCGGTAGATTGTCCACGGCCCCTCGACATCGGCCCAATTGTCGCGTGCCGACAGCACCCGAACCCGCACGACCCATCGGGAATCCCGGAACTCCTGCGCGAGCGTCGTCCTCGCGTTCACGACGCCCCGATACTCGCAATAGGCGTGCGCAGGAACGAGGGGCAGACTGAGGAAAAGGAAGGCGGCGATCAATCGCACCGGACGAGCCATGCCCGATCCTAGCATGAACCGGGCTCAGACGAAGCCCAGATTCCAGGTGCTGGGATTGTAATTGTTGATGTTGGGGAGGACGGTGGGGAGATTGCCGGCCGAGACGCCGAACCAGGTGGCGAGGGTCGCCGCATATTGATCGACCGAAAGCGAGGGCAGCAGGCGGCCCTGGCCGACATCGTCCGGTCCGTTGTTCGCGATTGCCGGCGGAACCCCAAAGAAATCGCGGCCGTGGACGGCGCCGCCCATGGCGAAATGGAACGAGCCCCAGCCATGATCCGAGCCGTTGGCGTTCGAGGTGAGCGTGCGCCCGAAATCGGAGGCAGTGAAGGCCGTGACCTTGTCGGCGACACCGAGCTCGACCGTCGCGTCGTAGAAGGCCTTCATCGCTGCGCCCAGGCGGGTCATCAAGGTCGGGTGGGTGGTGAGGATGGAATCGTGCGTGTCGAAGCCGCCGAGGCTGACGAAGAAGACCTGCCGCTTCGCGCCCAGCTCCTGCGACACCGAGATCAGCCGCGCGACGATGCGCAACTGATCGCCGAGCGAGTTGCCGGCCGGGAAGGCGGTGGCGATGGCCGGGCCGGCGGCGAGCGCGTTCGAGACCTGCGCCTGCAGATCGAGCGAGCGCTTGGTGACGGTGGCATATTCATTCTCGAACAGGTTCGTGCGCGGGCCGGTCATCAGCGTGCGCAGCGCCGTCATGCCGGCGGCGGAGCCGTAGAGATTGGTGCCGTTGCTCAGCAGAGGCACGGGGCCGTTGGTGGTGACGCCGTACTGGACCGCGGTCTTGCCTGAGAGGAAGACGCTGTTGCCCGAGGCGTTGATGCAGGTGAGGGTCGCGGTGCCGTTGCCGGACTGGAGCAGATCGCCGATCCGCCCGCCCCAGCCGGTGGTCGCGCCTTCCGGGTTCGAGGCCTGCCAGAAGCTCTGCTGATCGTTGTGGCTGAACAGCTTGGGCGGCAGCGGCACCGACTTGTTCTGATAGGCGCTCTTGCTGGTCGGCATGACGAGGGCGCCGACGTTCATCACCACGGCGAGCTTGCCCGCGTCGAAGAGCGGGACGAGCGGCGTCAGGTTCGGCGCCAGCGCATATTGGCGGCCGCCGGCAAGGCTCGTATTCGGATAGAGGATGGTCTGCGAAAGCGAGGCCTGGCTGTGCGCGATCGTACCGCGCAGCTGGGCGTAGAGATCGTAACTCGGCTGATCGTAGGGCGTGACCGTGTTCGCATAATCGTTGCCGCCGAACAGGAAGATGCAGACCAGGGCCTTATAGTCCGAGGCGGTGGCGGCCGCGGCCTCGCCGATCGCGGCGAGGTTCATGACGAACGGCCCGGCCCCGCCGGCCATGGCGAAGCAGCCGGCCCGCTTCAGGAAGGCGCGGCGGGATTGGTCTGTCATCGCTCGGCCCTCCCTTATTTCTGCGTCAGATATTCGGGGGCGGCGAGGGTCAGCAGCACCGCCGTATAGACCCGGTTCTGCGCCGCGTTGGTCGCGCCGATCGCGATCGCATCGACCGCGGCGCGGATGCTCGCCTTGGTGCCGGCGGAAAGGGCGGCGCCAAGCAGGATATCGACCTCGTCGACGAGGGACGTGCCGTTCCCGGCGAGCGCGATCATGTCCGCATAATTGGCCTGGAAATCGCCGGTCCCGGCCGAGATCAGCACCGCCATGTAATTCACATAGGCGATCACCGAGGGCTCGTTGGTGATCTGGAATTCGGGCGCGACCAGATTGGCGGTGGCGATGGCGGTGTTGGGCGGGGTGTAGCCGGGGCGGAAGAAGTTGAAGACGCTGGGGCTGCGGCCGGGGCTCTGCCCGATCCGGTTCGCGGTCGAGCTGGTGTCGCCGATCGGCCAGGCGCCCGACGGCGAGGTCGCCCCGAAGGCGCGGGCCCAGCCGGTGAGACGCATGACGGGCTCCCGCAGCTTGCCATATTGGGCATTGGCCGCATTGCCGTCGGTCCGCGCCTCGGCATCGAGCAGGATGGCGCGGACCACGGCGCGCAGGTCGCCGCGCACGCCGCTGCCGTTGTTGGCGAAGACCGCCGCGATCCGCCCCACATAGGCCGGCGACGGATTCGACGTGACGAGATGCTGGATCAGCTGCTTCGCGACGAACGGCGGCACGTTGGCATGGGCGAAGATCGCGTCCAGCGCGAGGCGGAGGCTGTTGGGCCCGTCCGTGCCCGCGGGAATAGTGGTGCCGAGGAAGGTCTTGACGCCGGTCTCGTGCTGCGACGCGACGTTGACCATCGGCAGCTGCATCCGGTTCGGCGTGCTATTGTCGCTGTTGGCGAGGTTCCAGCCGGTGAAGACGCGCGCCAGGCCCGTAATATCGTCCTGCGTGTAGGTTTCGACCGGGAGACCGTTGGCGAGCTGCAGCGTCCCGTCCGCGTTGAGCTTTTGCAGGCCGATCGTGAAGAGCTGCATCAGCTCTCGCGCGTAATTCTCGTCCGGGACGGAGCCGGTCGCCGCGTTCGCCTTCCGATTGCCGAGGAAGGTGAGATAATAACCCATCGCGGCATTGGTCGAGATATTCTGCAACAGATCGCGAAAGTTGCCGAAGGCGCCGTCGTGGAGAATGTCCACGTAGGCGGCACAGGCGAATTGCCGCCAGGGCGCGTTGACTCCGGCAATGCCGACGACGAGCTGATCGAGCAGGGCCATGGCGACGCGCGAGCGCAACGTGTCGTTGGACGCGATCAGCTGGCGCCACATGACGGGATCGAAGCCCTGCTCGCTATTCTGCGTCGCGGCGGTGGCGTAGCCGGCCTGGACGAGCCAATCCCAATGCTTGATCGCGCGCGGCATCGCGAACTGCCCGTCGAGCCAGGCCTCATAGCCCGAGGCGGCGATCTGCTCGATATGGGCCTTCGAGGCGCCCACCGCGGCCTGACCCAGGAAGCGGGCGGCCTGGGCCCGGCTCGGCTGGATCGCGGCGGGGGGCGGTTGCGGCGCGGGGGTGGTGCCGCCCCCTCCCCCACCGCCGCCACCGCAGGCGGCGAGCGCGAGGGTCGCGGCGGTGATCGGAGACGGGATCGACCCTTTCCTTTGGTCTTCGGAAAAGTCGGGGCCGTCCAAGCGCGCGGACGCAACCTCGGCGGCGCTGGTTCCGGAGAGCGCCCGCGCGGCGGCGGCGCTTTCCTCGCTGATCGCAATGGCGGCGTTCCCCTCGGCCATTCAGGGCCTCCCAAGCGCCTAACGCGGCAGCGGAGAATCCCCTTCGCCCCGTTAGCGCAAGGTTTAGAAGAAAGCTGAATCGAACGATAGGCGGACGGACGCCTTCGGGTCGATGCAGACTCGCGGCCGCGACCGTGCTAGAAAATGCGTCCTCGGAGGGCGGGCATGGCGGACGAGCCGCGCAATATCGTGGTCTGTTGCGACGGCACCGGCAACGAGGTGACGGGCGACCTTTCCAATGTGCTGAAGCTATTCCGGATCGCCGAGAAGAGCGATCGGCAAATCGTCTATTACGATCCAGGCGTCGGCACGATCGGTACGGAGAGCGCGTGGCAGCGGCGCAAGGCCAAGCTCATGGCCGTGTGGGGGCTCGCCACGGGCGCCGGGCTCGACGACAACATCCTCGACGCCTACCGCTTCCTGGTCCGGACTTATCGCGATGGCGACCGGGTCTTCCTGTTCGGTTTCAGCCGGGGCGCCTATACGGTCCGGGCGCTGGCCGCCTTCGTCGACATGGTCGGCTTGCTCTGGCCCGACCAGATCAATCTCGCCGACTATGCGCTGACCACCTACAAGCGCGCCGGCTGGCGCCGGGAGAAGGAGGCGGAGCGGAGCGGCGGCTCCGCACCCGCCGCGGAGGACGACGGCAAGCAAAGCGGCTTCGAGGCCGCCTGGGACTTCGGCAAGATCCTCGGCAAGAGGCGGGTGCCGATCCACTTCATGGGCTGCTGGGACACGGTCGCGTCGATGATCGTTCCGGGCCGCGGCCCGCTCAGCCTGCCGACGCTCCGCACGCTGCCCTATACCCGCTCCAATCCCGGGGTGCGCGCCTTCCGCCACGCCATGGCGATCGACGAGCGCCGGCGGATGTTCCGCCTCAACCGGTGGGCCCCGAAGCGCCATGTCGTCACGCTCAAGCCCATGACGACCGAGGAGCAGGATTGCGAGCAGGTCTGGTTCGCCGGGGTTCATTCGGACATCGGCGGCGGCTATCCGGAGAAGGAAAGCGGGCTTTCGAAATACCCGCTGATCTGGATGATCGACGAGGCGACCAAGGAAAAGCACGGGCTCCGGATCAGCCAGGAAAGGTTCGATCGGCTCGCCAAGGGGATCAAGCAGCCCGGCGAAGACCATCATTATGTGGCGCCCAACGCGTGCGCGGAGCAGCACCGATCGCTCAAGGGCGTCTGGTGGGCGCTCGAAACCCTCATCCCCAAATCGACCTTGTGGCGCCGATGGCCGCGCTGGGGCCTGTTCGGCTGGTACCTGCCCCTGGCGGAACCACGCCTGATTCCGACCGGCGCCGCGATCCATGTCTCGGTCGAGGAGCGCCAACGCTGCCCGGAGCTCCGCTACGCCCCGCCCAACCTGCCCCGGCGCGAGCCGATCGCGCCCGAGGGCCTCTTTGCGCCGATCCTGCGCGCGATCAGCGGCGCCGCCGTCCTCGGGGGGATCGCCTATGGCGGCGTCCGGCTCGCCATGTGCTGGTGGCACGGCGCCGGAACCCTGCTTTCGGCGGGCCGCGCGGGCCTGCTGCTCGTCGGCATCGCCTTGGCCGCGCTCGGCATCCTCGGCGCGGTTGCGACGCTCTGGGGCCTTAGAAGCGCCGGCACGAAAGCTTCGTCCGGCCACTAGCCGCGGGCTTTACAACGCCCTCCTGCGCCCCTATATCGCCGCCCTCACCACAGTGGATCGGAACAGGGCGCGCCGTCGCGCAGCGTGCTCAACGCATTGATCGGCTGAGGTTTCATAGACGCTGAAGCTGCGATTCCCGGACGAGGGAATCTGCGGCTTTTTGCGTTTGGGGCGCACCCGTTCCTGATTTGAAGGCGAGAACAATCTCCATGGCGAAAACGACCGCTCCGGCCCTCGACACCCGGCCCACCGCGTCCAAGCGCATCCGCAAGATCTTCGGCAATATCCACGAAGTCAGTGAAATGCCGAACCTCATTGAGGTTCAACGCGAGAGCTACGAGCAGTTCCTCCGCTCGCGCCCGCAGGACGGCTATGTCTCGGGCCTCGAGAAGACGCTGCGCAGCGTCTTCCCGATCCGCGACTTCGCCGGCACGGCCGAGCTGGATTTCGTCCATTACGAGCTGGAAGACCCCAAATACGACACCGACGAATGCCGCCAGCGCGGCATGACCTTCGCGGCGCCGATGCGCGTGACATTGCGCCTGATCGTGTTCGAGGTCGATCCCGATACCGAGACCCGCTCCGTGCTCGATATCAAGGAGCAGGACGTCTACATGGGCGACATGCCGCTGATGACGAAGAACGGCACGTTCATCGTCAACGGTACCGAGCGCGTCATCGTCTCGCAGATGCACCGTTCGCCGGGCGTCCTCTTCGACCATGACCGCGGCAAGACCCACGCCTCGGGCAAGTATCTCTTCGCCGCGCGCGTCATTCCCTATCGCGGCTCGTGGCTCGACTTCGAGTTCGACGCCAAGGACATCGTCAACGTCCGCATCGACCGGAAACGCAAGCTGCCGGTGACGGCGCTGCTGCACGCGCTTGACCTGTCGAGCGAGGAGATCCTCAACACCTTCTACGACCGGGTGACCTATGTGCGCGGCGACGGCGGCTGGAAGGTGCCCTTCGTCGCCGAGCAATGGCGCGGCAACAAGCCGGCCTTCGACATCGTCAACGGCAAGACCGGCGAGGTCGTCTTCCCGGCCGGCCAGAAGATCAGCCCGCGCGCCGCCAACAAAGCGGAGAAGGACGGCCTCAAGGACCTGCTGATCCCGACCGACGAGATTTTCGGCCGCTACAGCGCCTACGACCTGATCAACGAGAAGACCGGCGAGATCTATATCGAGGCGGGCGACGAACTCAGCCCTGAGAATCTCGAGGCGCTCGACAAGGCGGGGATCGACCGGCTCGAGCTGCTCGACATCGATCACACCAACACCGGCGCCTGGATGCGCAACACGCTGAAGGCCGACAAATCCGAGGACCGCGACAGCGCGCTTGCCGACATCTATCGCGTCATGCGCCCGGGCGAGCCGCCGACGAAGGAGACCGCCGAGGCTTTGTTCGCCGGGCTGTTCTTCGACGCCGAGCGCTACGACCTCTCGGCCGTGGGCCGCGTCAAGCTCAACATGCGCCTCGACCTCGACGCCGAGGACACGGTGACGACGCTCCGCAAGGAAGACATTGTCGCGGTGGTGAAGACCCTCGTGGGCCTCAAGGACGGCAAGGGCGAGATCGACGATATCGACAATCTCGGCAACCGCCGCGTCCGTTCGGTCGGCGAGCTGCTCGAGAACCAGTATCGCGTCGGCCTGCTCCGCATGGAACGCGCGGTGAAGGAGCGTATGTCGTCGGTCGACGTCTCGACCGTGATGCCCAACGACCTGATCAACGCGAAGCCCGCGGTCGCCGCGGTGCGCGAGTTCTTCGGCTCCTCGCAGCTCTCGCAGTTCATGGACCAGACCAACCCGCTCTCCGAAGTGACGCACAAGCGCCGCGTCTCGGCGCTCGGGCCGGGCGGCCTCACCCGCGAGCGCGCGGGCTTCGAAGTCCGCGACGTCCACCCGACCCATTATGGCCGGATCTGCCCGATCGAGACTCCGGAAGGCCCGAACATCGGCCTGATCAACTCGCTCGCCAGCTTCAGCCGGGTGAACAAATACGGCTTCATCGAGACCCCCTACCGCAAGGTGGTGGACAACAAGGTCACGAACGAGGTCGTCTATCTTTCCGCGATGGAGGAGGCGAAGCACACGATCGCGCAGGCGAACGCCGAGCTCGACGCCAAGGGCGGCTTCGTCGAGGAGATCGTGTCCAGCCGCCAGGCCGGCGACTTCCTGATGGCGCCCCGCGAGACGATCACGCTGATGGACGTCTCGCCGAAGCAGCTCGTCTCCGTGGCGGCCTCGCTCATTCCGTTCCTCGAGAATGACGACGCCAACCGCGCGCTGATGGGCTCGAACATGCAGCGCCAGGCGGTGCCGCTCGTCCGCGCCGAGGCGCCGTTCGTCGGCACCGGCATGGAAGAGACGGTCGCTCGCGATTCCGGCGCCGCCATCGCCGCCCGCCGCACCGGCATCGTCGACCAGGTCGACGCCGCCCGCATCGTCGTGCGGGCCACGGACGAGGTCGAGGCCGGCAAGTCGGGCGTCGACATCTACACGTTGATGAAGTTCCAGCGCTCCAACCAGAACACCTGCATCAACCAGCGTCCGCTGGTGAAGAAGGGCGATCTGGTCCGCGAAGGCGACGTCATCGCCGACGGCCCCTCGACCGACCTCGG
>DATINU010000302.1:0-2948 GCA_035473955.1 Allosphingosinicella sp. | reverse complement strand
GCTGACCCGGTCGGCGGTGATCTCGCTCGAGGCGGTGAAACCGGTCGAGGCGGCGAGCGCGATCGCCTCCTCGTCGTCCACATCGATGTCCTGGACCTCGGGGTCGAACCCATAGACGCCGTCGCCCATAAAGCCGATCCCGCCGACGACGACGCCGTTCTTGTAAAGCGGAAAACCGCCCGCATCGGCGGACAGGCCCAAAGGCGAGCGCTTCGGTCCGATGAAGGCGTTCGGCAGGACGATGCCGTTGTAGCGCGCGGAGAGGTCCGAGCAGGGAAGCTGGCTGAACTGCACGCCGAACAAAGGCCCGCTCTCCAGCCCACGCGCGGCGGCGGACGGCGGGAAATGCTCCTGCACGATCATGCTCGCCGTGCGGGTCGAAAAGGCGTTGCCGGCGGAAGAGAGATAGGCGCCGGTGATCGCCTTGGCGATCGCGCCGGCGACCGCGCCGGGGACGTTGACTCCCTGCAGGTCGTGATTGTTGCCGTTCGGCGCGTCGGGGACGCGCAGCTGCATATTGGCGCCGGTCATCACGAAGACGGCGAGGACGTTGCCGACCCGATCGACCACCGCGAAGCTGCCCGGGCGGCCCCGCGCCTGCGCCTCGGCGACGCCCTGGGCGATGATCCGCTGCACTTCGGCGGGGGTCAGGAACTCCTGCGCGGGCACGGTAAAGAGATTGGGCTGGCCCGGCGCCGGCGGCCCCGGAGCGGGCACGCTGCCGCCGCCTCCGCCCCCGCCCCCGCACGAGGCGAGGAGCAAGGCGGCGATGGCGAGGACGGACGTGGTACGCTGCATGACGCTCTTATCTCAATCGCCTGATGCCCGAGGCGGCCCGGCCGAGGCTCGCCCGGAAGGCGCCGGGATCATATTGGTTGGGATCGCGGACCGCGCGGTAGGCGGCGTTGATATCGGTGCGGATGCCGGCCGCCGCGCCGGCCGAGACCTGGCCCTGCGCGACGAGGGCGGAGAGCAAGGTGTCCGTCGCCATCACCGCCTGCACCGAGCCGGCATAATCGGTGAAGCGTTCGCGCAACGCATTGCTCGTCACGCTTTCGATGATCGCGAAAGTCTGTGCCGGACCCATCTCGGCCGAGGCGAAGGCTTCGGCCAGCGCCCGGGCGCTGGCGCGCAGCGCATTCGCGGCACCGACGGCGGAAGCGCGATCGCGGGCGATGGCGGCGTGGAAGTTACGGCTGTCGCGCTCGAAACGCTGGGCGAGGGCGGGGGCGACGATCCGCGCCGCCGCCGTCAGCATGATCATATTCTCGTCGTTGAACGGCGGCATGCCGGACGGGATCGGCCGTCCGGGATTGGCCAGCGCCGCCGGGCGGAAGCGCGGATCATCCGAAATCTGGCGGTGGCACGAATGGCAATCGAAGAAATAGAATTCGGGGAACATCCCTTCGCTGCCGCGGGCGCTGGCGAAGAGGCCGAGCGCGCGCTCGAGCGCCATGGCCTGGCCCGTCGCCCACATCCGCGTGCCGTCGATGCTTCCTTTGCGCTGGCGGTAATCGCCGTCCAAGTCGTGATGCTGCTGCAGGGTAGAGAAGAGATCGAGCTCGAAGCTGATCCGGGGATGGCCCGCGGCCATGATCCGGTGGGTGACGAACTGGCCTTCGCGGGCGCTGCCGAAATGGCAATCGAGGCAGCGCTCGGCGCGTGCGCGCGGATTTTCGAGCGGCACGAGCCCGCGCGCGAGATTGGCGGCGTGGGTGCCGCCGACGGTATAGTGGATCGGCAGCCAGTCCGAGGCGGCGCCGTGGCAGCTTTCGCAGCCGACCCCGTCCGAGGTCTGGAAACGGACCCCGCGCCGCCCGGCCGGGGTGGCGTGGCAGCCGAGGCACATCGGCGCGGCGGAGGGATCGCCGATGCCGAGCCGCCGACCGATCTCGCGCGAGCGATCGTCGCGCAGCACCGCCCACGCGCGGCTGTGCGCGCCGGCGGCGGTCGCCGGATCCTGCCAGAGCTGGATTTCGTCCTGGCGCACCACCGCGCCGTCGTTGCGGCTGCGGCCGTGGCAAGTGGTGCCGCCGCAGGTGGCGACGCCGACATAGACGGCTTCCTCGCGCTCGCCTTGCGCGGCGGCGCCGGCGCCGTCCGGCACGATGAAGCTGAGGATGGCGAGGACGAGGAGGAGCCCGAAGGCACCCAGGCCGATCGCTAGTCTGCGGCTGCCCCCCAATTGGTCCTCCATGCCGCCGGTTCGGTTCGGCCATAGACGTCGCCCGAAACTATGGTCCGGATGGCGGGCCCGTGCAACCGCAAAGAGCCTCCGCACCCTCTTGGTGACAGCCGAAACAAACCCCGGTAGAGCTTGGCTTTCGAGGGCGCGAGGGGGCTTTTCGCCCGGCTTCGCGCCTCCGTCCCTGCAGCTGAACCCAAGCGAGCGGAGCCATTGATGACGAAAGCCTCGGACCTGTTCATCCAGTGCCTGGAAGAAGAAGGCGTCGACTATGTGTTCGGCGTACCGGGCGAGGAAAATCTCGATTTCCTCGACAGTCTTTCCCGCTCCAAATCGATCAAGCTGATCCTGACCCGGCACGAGCAGGGCGCCGGCTTCATGGCCGCGACTTACGGCCGCCATACCGGCAAGACGGGCGTCTGCGTGGCGACGCTGGGGCCGGGCGCGACCAACTTCGTCACCGCCGCCGCTTATGCGCAGCTCGGCGGCATGCCGATCCTGATGATCACCGGCCAGAAGCCGATCAAGAAATCGAAACAGGGGCGTTTCCAGATCCTCGACGTGGTCGACATGATGGGCCCCATCACCAAATATACCCACCAGCTCGCCAGCGCCGACAATATCCCGAGCCGGGTCCGCGAAGCCTTCCGCCTCGCCGAGGAGGAGAAGCCCGGCGCCACCCATATCGAATTTCCCGTGGACATCGCCGAGGAGAAGACGGAATCGGTGCCGCTGAAGCGCAGCCTCGTGCGCCGCCCCCATG
>DATINU010000301.1:0-2445 GCA_035473955.1 Allosphingosinicella sp. | reverse complement strand
GCGGCGAAGGCCGCGCCGAAGCGCGTCGGCATCTTCCGCGACGCGAAACCCGAAGACGTGAACGCAGCGGCCCGGAGGCTCGGCCTCCACGCCGTCCAGCTGCATGGGCGCGAGGAGGTGGAGCGCTTTCGGCCTATCCTCCCCGAGACGACCGAGCTCTGGGCCACTGCCGAGGTCGGCGCCGGTGGGGTTGGTCCCCGCACCGGCGCCGACCGTATCCTGTTCGATTCCGGCCGCGGCGGCACGGGGCGGACGTTCGACTGGGCCAGGGTCGCCGGGCGGCCGGAACTTGCGCGGGGCGTGCTCGCGGGCGGACTGAACCCGGCCAATGCCCGCGCGGCGGCGGGGCTGGGCGCCTGGGCGCTCGACGTCTGCTCGGGGCTGGAGGCAATCCCGCGCTGGAAGGATTCGAACCGGGTCGGCGCCTTCTTCGATGCGTTGCGCCCGGCCGCGCGCGGCGAGGCGCGGCCATGTTGAGAGACGGCCGTTTCGGCGCTTATGGCGGGGCGTTCGTGCCAGAGATCCTGATGCCCGCGCTGGAGGAGCTGGAAGCGGCCTTTCTCGCGGCACAGGCGGATGAGGGCTTTCAGGCCGAGCTTGCGGAGCTGCTCGCCAAATATGCCGGGCGGCCGACACCGCTCACCCGCTGCCGCAATCTCGGCGCGGGCAAGGCGCGCATCTATCTGAAGCGCGAGGATCTGCTGCACGGCGGCGCGCACAAGACCAATCAGGTGCTGGGCCAGGCCCTGCTGGCGAAGCGAATGAAGAAGACGCGGCTGATCGCCGAGACGGGGGCCGGCCAGCACGGCGTCGCGACGGCCCTCGCCGGAGCGCTCTTCGGGCTGGAGACGCGGATCTACATGGGCGCTGAGGATGTCGAGCGGCAGCGGCTCAACGTTTTCCGGATGAAGCTGATGGGCGCCGAGGTCGTGCCCGTGGAAAGCGGCGGGCGCGGGCTCAAGGACGCGATCAACGAGGCGCTGCGCGACTGGTCGGCCAGCTTCGCCGACACCCATTATCTGCTCGGCACCGTAGCGGGGCCGCATCCCTTTCCACTGATGGTGCGCGAATATCAGCGCGTGATCGGCAAGGAGGCGCGGGCGCAGATCCTCGAAGAGGAAGGGCGGCTGCCCGATGCCGCGATCGCCTGCGTCGGCGGCGGCTCCAACGCGATCGGGCTGTTCGCGGATTTTCTCGGCGACGAAAAGGTGCGGCTGATCGGCGTCGAGGCGGCGGGCAGGGGGCTGGACGGCGGCGAACATGGGGCGACCCTGCTGCGCGGACGGCCGGGCGTGCTGCACGGCGCCGAAACCTATGTGTTGCAGGACAAGGACGGGCAGATCAGCGAAAGCTGGTCGGTCTCGGCCGGGCTCGATTATCCCGCGGTGGGGCCGGAACATGCCTATCTCAAGGAAAGCGGCCGGGCCGAATATGTCGGCGCGACCGACGAGGAGGCGTTGGCCGCCTTCGCCTTGCTGGCGCGGTCCGAAGGGATCATCTGCGCCTTCGAATCCGCCCATGCCCTGGCGCATGCGTTGAAGCTGGCGGACTCGACCGAGTTGTTGCTCGTCAACATTTCCGGGCGCGGCGACAAGGACGTGGCGCAGGCGGAGGCGCTGCTGTGAGTCGCTACGCCGCCATGTTCGCGAAAGAGGAGGGCGTGTTCGGGGCCTTCGTCATGCTCGGCGATCCCGATCTCGAAACCAGCGCCGCGATCCTCGATGAACTGGTGTCTGGTGGCGCCGACATGCTCGAGCTCGGCATTCCATTCTCCGATCCGATCGCCGACGGGCCGGTGATTCAGGCGGCGGCGGAGCGGGCGCTCCGGGCAGGCGTCACGCTTGGCCAGTGCTTCGGGCTGCTCGGCGCCTTCCGCGACCGGCATCCGGACGTGCCGACCGGCATCCTGACCTACGCCAATCTGGTGCTGGCACGGGGCCGGGACGATTTCTACCGCCGCGCCGCTCTGGCCGGGGTCGATTCCGTCCTCGCCGCCGACGTGCCCTTGCTCGAAGCCGTGCCCTATGCCGCCGCCGCCCGCGCCCATGGCGTCGAACCCGTGCTCATCGCCGCCGCCAACACCCCCCCGGATCGCCTGGGGGAAATCGCCAGGCTCGGCGGCGGCTACACCTATTGCCTCGCCCGCGCCGGCGTGACGGGGGCCGGAGAGACGGTCCGGTTCGATCATCATGCGATGCTGGCGACGCTGCGCGAGGCCGGGGCGCCGCCGCCCGTCTTCGGCTTCGGCATCTCCCGGCCGGAGCATGTCGAGGCCGCGCTCGCGGCCGGCGCCGCGGGGGCGATTTCGGGCTCGGCGATCGTCGAGCGGGTCGCCGCCGGCGCTTCGGTCGAGGGCTTCGTCAGGGAGATGAAGGCGGCGACGCTTTGCCGCGCCTCCGCCATCGGCTAAACAGGCCCTATGTCCACCTATACGATCGACACGGC
>DATINU010000300.1:0-4866 GCA_035473955.1 Allosphingosinicella sp. | reverse complement strand
ACCAGATCCGCAGGCAGGGCGAATCGCGCCCCTAACCTTGGCTGAAGCGATCGATCGGGCGCGGCGGGCCTTGGCGCCGGCCGCGCCTTTTCGTATCCGCGCGGGATGAACCCGACCATCGCCATCGCCCCGCTGGCCCGGTCCGACCGGGCCGAATGGGAGGTGCTGGCGCGAGGCTATAAAGGCTTCTACCGCACGGAGCTCGCCGACGAGGCTTATGAAGGAACCTGGCAAGCGCTGCTCGCCGGCGACCGCGTTCACGGCCTCGGCGCCCGACTGGAGGGTCGCCTGGTCGGCATCGCCCATTATCTCTTCCACGCCCAGAGCTGGTCGCCCGACTGCTGCTATCTGCAGGATTTGTTCACCGCACAGGACGCGCGCGGCCAGGGCGTCGCCACCGCCCTGATCGACGCGGTCGCCGACCAGGCCCGGAAGCGCGGTGCGATCAAATATTACTGGCTGACCAAGGAAGACAATCGCCGCGCCCGCGCACTCTATGACCGGATCGCGCGCTGGAAAGGGTTTCTCCGCTACGATTACCCGCTTTAGCCTGCGGCGGCCGTTTCAGGGTCGCTTCGCCTTGCCGATTTCTCGAACAAGCCTATAATGCCAGCTCCTCCTCGATTGCGTTTCCGAGTCGTTTTTACTTGTCTCGACCCATGCAAAATCGGGAGGTCATCATGGCCGGTACTTGGTCTACACTCACCAATCAGCCCCCGGACAAGGTCGCCACGGCGTTCCTGCTCACTGACGGGACGGTGCTGGCCCAAGGGTTCAGGACCAACAAATGGTATCGTCTGACGCCGGACGTGTCGGGCAGCTACGTCAATGGCGCCTGGACGACGATGGCGGACAGCGTCCACGGGCCGCTCTATTACGCCTCGGGCATTTTGCGCGACGGCCGCGTCATCGTGGTCGGCGGCGAATATGATTTTCAGACCAAGCCTTTCCTGCTCGGTGCCGAGGTCTACGATCCGGTCGCCAATAGCTGGACCACGCTGCCGGTGCCCGCCGGCTGGGTCAGGATCGGCGACGCGCCCGGCTGCGTGCTTCCCGATGGCCGGTTCATCGTCGGCCAGGTCCTGACCCTCAATACCGCGATCTACGATCCCGCGACCAACGCCTGGACCGCGTCGGCCAACAAGCTCAACACGGTCGGCGAGGAAAGCTGGTCGCTGCTGCCCGACGGCACGATCCACGCGGTTGATTGCTCCAACCCGCCCAATGCCGAAAAATATATCATCGCCTCGAACCAGTGGGTCGGCGCCGGCCAGACCCCGCAGGTGCTCGTCGATGGTATCTCCGAGATCGGCGCGTCCGTGCTGCTTCCGGACGGCCGCCTGTTCGTGATCGGCGCGACCGGCTACACCGCGCTCTATACGCCGCCGCCGGTCGCCAATCAGCCGGGCAGCTGGGTCCAGGGCCCGTCCATCCCGCAGGTCAATCCAAACCAGCCGCTCGGCACGGTCGATGCGCCCGCGACGGTGCTGCCCAACGGCCGGGTGCTGTTCAGCGCGGGGCCGATCACCTCGCCGGCGACCTTCCAGGCGCCCACCTATTTCTTCGAATATGATCCGGTGGCGAACAGCATCGCGGCGGTTGCCAATCCGGCGACGTCCGGAGCGATTCCCTATGAGGGCCGGCTGCTGATGCTGCCCAACGGGCAGGCGCTCTACACCGCTTATTCGAAGACCGTCTGCCTCTATTCGCCGGGCGGATCGCCCGATCCGGTCTGGCGGCCGACGATCACCTCGTGCCCGACCACGCTGAGGCGCGGTAAGGCCTACAATTTGTACGGCCGGCAGCTCAACGGGCTCACCCAGTGCGTCTATTACGGCAACGACGCCACCCAGGCGACCAACTATCCGATCGTCCGGCTTGAGAAGAACGGCTCGTCCGACGTCTATTATTGCCGGACCCGGAATTTCTCGACCATGGGGCTGCAGACCGGGACGATCATCCACAATTGCCAGTTCGTCGTGCCGAGCACGATGCCGACCGGCAATTATTGCCTGCGCGTGATCGCGAACGGCATCGCCACCAAAGCCTGCCACAACGTCAGCGTGACCAACAAATTGTTCAAGGAGGTCAAGGCCGAGATTAAGGAGAAGCTCGAGCTGATCGAAGTCGATTCGAAGCGGCTCCAGGACATCGCGCAGAAGCGGATGCCCGACGTCGACGACAAGATCAACGAAGGCTATGAGTGGGACATCTATGAGCGTATTCAGGACGAATGGGCGAAGACCATGCAGATCCTCGCCCGCGGCATCGAGGAAAGCCATGAGCAGCTCAGCCGGACCTTCATCGCCCCCGAGGAGCGGCCGATGACCGGGGCGCCTGAACCGGAGATCGAGGAGATCAAGCCGCCGGTCATCTCCGCCGAAGCGGCCCGCCTCGGCCAGGAGAAGCATGAGGAGGACGAGACCCGCAAGCTCAGCAAGGTGGAGCGCGATGCGGAGGACGTGCACGAATTGATGCACATGCTTTCCCGCTCGGGCGGCAAGATCAACGCCGTCGATGCCGCGACCACGCGCCGTTACCTCGCCGAGATGCGTGCGGCGGAGAGCAAACAGGCCGCGCCGGCCGCCCGCAAGGCGTCCCGCAGCAAGAAGAAATGATCATCGTCATCGGCAGCCGTCACGATCCTGTGGCGGTTGCCATGGCGGACAGCTGGCCCGGCGCGGGTCTGTGCGGCGCCGAGGATTTTACCCGCCCCGGCTGGGTGTGGCGGCTGGACGACCGCACTGCGCTGCGCTGGGTCGTGGGGGGCCACGCCGTTCCCGACGTCGCGATCAGCGGCGTGCTCGTGCGCCGACGCACCTTCTATCCCGAAGAGTTCCCCGCGACGCATCCGGACGATCGCGCCTATCTCGCGGCGGAGGCGCATGCCTTTCTGGTGGCGATGCTGTCAGTGACCGGCGCGCGCGTCGCCAACCCGGCGCGCGACGGCATGTTCGGCGACGAAGCGATCCGGCTCGACCGCTGGCTGGCGGCGGCGCGAGACGAAGGCCTTGTCGTCCGTCCGGTCAGGGTGTCGAGCGACGACCAGCCCCGGCGGCGGACGCCCGCTCCCCTCAAGGTCGAGGTGGTCGGCGGCGACGCATTCGGCGCGGCGCCGCCGGCGCTGAAAGCCGGCGCGGTGCGGCTCGCACGCGCCATGGATCTGCTCTGGGCGACAGCCTTGTTCGACGGCCGACGGCGCCTGCTCACCATCACCGGCGCCGCGGCGCCGGACGAGGAAGCGCGCGCGGCGCTCGGCACGATGCTGGCCGGATGATCCTGGTCTGGGGCCCGGCCGACGACCCGCCGATCGAGCATGTGCTCGCCGCGCTGCAGGCGCGCGGTGCCGAGACCATCGCATTTGGCGACGAAGCGCTTGCCTCGCTAGGCTACGACATCGCGTTCGGTGACGGGATTTCCGGTTCGCTGACGGCCGGCGGCGTGACGCTCGCGCTCGACACCCTCCAGGGCTTTTATTTGCGGCCCGGCGCCACCCGGCAGCAGACCCAGCCGGAGGCCGAACTCAAGGCGGCGTCGGCGCTGCTGGCGCTCGCCGCCGCTGCCCCGGCCACCGTGGTCAACCGGCCCTGGGCCGGGCGCTCGAACTGGTCCAAGCCGTCGCAGCTGCAGCTGATCGCGGCGGCCGGCCTGGCTGTACCGGACACGTTGGTCACCACCGATCCGAACGCCGCTCGCGCCTTCCTCGGCCGGCACGGGCGGATCGTCTACAAGTCGATCAGCGGGGTGCGGAGCATCGTCGCCACCTTGGGACCGGCGGAGGCGGACCGTCTCGGGGGAGTCGCGACCGGGCCGGTGCAACTGCAACGCTGGATCGACGGCGCCGATATCCGCGTCCATGTCGTTGGGGATCGCTGGTGGGCGACGCGGGTGGATTGCGCGGCGGACGATTATCGCTACGCCGCCCGCGACGGCATCGCCATCGCCATGGCACCGTTCGATCTGCCGGCCGAACTTGGCGAACGGCTGGTGCGCCTGTCGACACGGATGGGGCTGCTCGTCTCCGGCATCGACCTGCGGCTGACCCCCGACGGCGCGTGGTGTTGTCTGGAGGTCAACCCCTCCCCCGGCTTCACTTATTATGAGGACGCCACCGGCCAGCCGATCGCCGAAGCGATCGCAGCGCTGCTGATGGGGACACCTTTCGCCCCGCGCAATTAGCCGCCTCGCTGCTCAGCTGATCTTGCGGAAGCGGAGCAATTCGCCGATTTGCTGGGTGGAGCCATGGTGAAAGCCGTTTTCGCCCCGCCATTCGCGTGGGTTGCGAAAGGTCCCGAAAAGCATGTCGGGCAGCGGGATATCGCCGTAATTATAGGCGTGCACGCCTCGCTGATGATGGATCAGATGGCTTTCGGGCCGCTGCACGATATAGCCCAGCCAGTGAGGCGTGCGGATATTCGTGTGTTGGAACATGGCCGGAATGGTGGTGAGGATCGCCACCACCAAGGTCGCTTCCGGGGTCAGGCCGACGATGCCGACGAGGCATAGCGATCCGAGCAAAGCCCAGCCGACCATGTCGAGCGGGTGGAAATAATAGGCGCCCCAAATGTCCACGCGCTCGGCGGCATGATGCATCTGGTGCGTGGCCCGCCACAACGGATCCCAGCTGTGCATCGTCCGGTGCCAGAAATAGATGCCGAATTCGAGTACCAGGAAGCCGATCACGACCTGCAGCAGGAAATGAAGGCCGCTAAGATCGAACAGCTGGTGGGCGCCCAGCCAAACGTCCCAGAGGAAGGGCGCGAAGGTCGCGATCGCATAATAAAGGACGAAGGACGTGATCCCCATCAAACGCCAGAAGCGAATGTCGGGAAACGCCGTGCGGCGTCCGACCTGGTCCGCGAGCAC
>DATINU010000299.1:0-2626 GCA_035473955.1 Allosphingosinicella sp. | reverse complement strand
ACGCCGCAACGGCGGCGTCGAGTGCGGCGAGATCGGGAGTTTCCGGGTGCCGGACGAGCTCATCGATGGTGCGCTTGGCCGCCCGCACGGTGAGGGGCGCGTTCGCGGCGATCTCAGCCGCCAGCGCCCGCGTCGCGGCCTCGAGCTCGGACGCAGGCACAAAGCGCGAGACGAGCCCCATGGCGGCGGCCTCTGCAACTTTGAAGCGGCGCGCAGTGAACAGCATCTCCTTGGCGCGCGACGGCGGCACCGCGGCGAGCAGCGGCCGTACCCAGCGCGCGTTGTAGCCGAGCCCGAGCTTGGCGGCAGGGATGGCGAATTCGGCCTTGTCGTCGGCAAGCCGAATGTCCGCGCACAAGGCGACGCCGAGGCCGCCGCCGAGGCAGAACCCATGGATCATGGCGATGGTCGGCTTGGTGCAGCGGGTGAGCGCCGTGAACGCGGCGTCGCTGAGCACATCGTAGGCCGCCGTCTTGTCGCCGGTCCGGGCGGCGTCGAATTCGGAAATGTCGGCACCGGCGGAAAACGCCCGCTCGCCTGCCCCCCGCAGGACAATCACGCGGATCGCGTCGTCCCGCTCCGCCTCAGCGATGCAGGTGGGCAGGGCCTCCCACATGGCCGCCGTGAAGGCGTTCATGCGTGCCGCGTTGTCGGCAATAATGAAGGCGATGTCGCCATCGCGCTCGAGCCGCAGGGAAGCCGCCGCGGTCTTACTCTCGGTCATGGGAAATCCTAATGCGTTCCGGTCCTATAGAGCGCGCTCCACCGCGGCATTCAATCGCGCACTTCGCCCCGGGGGCGCCGTTGGAATAAAGCAGGGAATAGAGCCAATTGGGCCGCCCGTGGTAAACGTTGACGAACCGGCGGCATGTTTGTACCTCGGTCGGGCCGGCGCGGCGGAGTTCGCATGCACCGGGAGCATTAGGGCTCAGGAGTGGTCAGATGGCAGCCAGGACGCGATCCGCGGCCGAGGGCAAGGTCAGCGCATACGACCCGATCTGGTCGGAGATCCGCAAGGAGGCTCAGGCCGCGATGGCGTCCGAGCCGGCGCTCGGCAGCTTCATCTATGCGACCGTCCTGAGCCATGACCGTCTCGAGGACGCGATCTGCCATCGCCTCGCCCAGCGGCTCGATCATTCGGATGTCGATGCCGTCCTCATCAATCAGACGTTCCAGGCGGTGCTCGCCAGCCACCAGGAGCTTGGCGCGATCTTCCGCGCCGACCTCGCCGCCGTGTTCGACCGCGACCCCGCCTGCAGCCGCTACCTCGACCCGCTGCTCTACTTCAAGGGTTTCCACGCCCTCGTCACGCACCGCTTCGCCAGCGCGCTGTGGCACGAGGGGAGGCGCGACTTCGCGCTGTTCCTGCAGAGCCAAGGCTCGCGCACCTTCGCCGTGGACATCCATCCCGCTGCCCGCTTCGGGCAGGGCATCATGATTGACCATGCAACCGGCGTCGTCGTCGGCGAGACCGCCGTCGTCGGCAACAATTGCTCCTTCCTGCATGCCGTCACGCTCGGCGGCAGCGGCAAGGAGACCGGCGACCGTCATCCCAAGATCGGCGAGAACGTGCTGATCGGCGCCGGCGCCAAGGTGCTGGGCAACATCACCGTCGGCGACGGCTCGCGCATTGCCGCGGGCAGCGTCGTGCTGCACGACGTGCCGGCCCACGTGACGGTCGCGGGTGTGCCGGCAAAGATCGTCGGCCCGGCCGGCTCTGCCGAGCCTGCGCTGGAGATGGAGCAGACCTGGGTCGACGATTTCGGCGGCCTCTAAGAACCTCACGGCCTTCCGCCGCACAAAGGAGATCCTCTCGTGAAACCTGATGAAATAGCTCGCCTGCAGAACTATTTGCGCAAGGTGTTCCGCACGCCCAACCTCGAGGTGCGCGCGCGCGCGAAGAAGGCCGATTCAGCCGAGGTGTTCATCGGCGATGAGTTCATCGCGGTTCTCTTCCGCGAGGAGGAGGACGGCGAGGTCTCCTACCAGTTCCAGATGGCGATCCTCGATCTCGACCTCGAGCAGGTCTAGAGGCGCCGCATCCAGCCATGAACCTCTATGAGCTCGACGGAATAGGCGTCACCACGCCGGGCGAGGGCCGCTATTGGGTCGCACCCACAGCCGTCGTCATCGGCAAGGTGATCCTGGAGGAGGACTCCAGCGTTTGGTTCGGCACGGTCATCCGCGGCGACAACGAGCCGATCCGCATCGGGGCCCGCTCCAACGTGCAGGAAGGGTGCGTGCTCCACACCGACCCGGGCTTTCCCCTGACCGTCGGCCCCGACTGCACCGTCGGCCACATGGTGATGCTGCACGGCTGCACCATCGGCCGCGGCAGCCTGATCGGCATCGGCTCGATTATCCTGAATGGAGCGAAGATCGGCGAGGAGTGCCTTGTCGGCGCCAATACGCTGATCGCCGAGGGCAAGGAGATCCCGCCCCGCTCGATGGTGCTTGGCTCGCCGGGAAAGATCATCCGGCAGCTCACCGATGAGGATGTCAAACGCTTCGCCGGCGCGGCTCAGCGCTATGTCGCCAACTGGAAGCGTTTCGCCGCCGGCCTCAAGCCGCAAGCGTAGCGCCTCCCAAAGGGGGTTATTTCTGCTCGGGACCCGAAATGGCGGTG
>DATINU010000298.1:0-15300 GCA_035473955.1 Allosphingosinicella sp. | reverse complement strand
GCCGATCAGCTGACGCACGAAATCGTGGAGGAAGACGCGGCGGTTGGCCTTGAGGCGCTCGGCCTTGAGGATGTTGTGGACGAGCTCGCGGCATTTGTCGGCATTGTTGTTGATCAGCACATAATCATATTCGGCCCAATGGCTGATCTCGGCGGCGGCGCGGTCCATGCGGCGGCGGATCACCTCGTCGCCATCGGTGGCGCGGTGGCGAAGGCGCCGCTCGAGCTCCTCCATCGAAGGCGGCAGAATGAAGACACGGACGATGTCCGGATCAACCTGCTTCAGTTGCTGCGTGCCTTGCCAGTCGATATCGAGCAGCACGTCGCGGCTGTCCTCGATGACCTTGATCACTTCGGATTTCAGCGTGCCGTAGCGATGGCCGAAGACGTGCGCCCATTCGAGGAATTCGCCCTTCGCCACCATTTCGTCGAAGCGCTCATCGCTGACGAAATGATAATCCTCGCCGTCCGTCTCGCCCGCGCGGATCGGCCGCGTGGTCGCGGACACCGACATGGCGACGCCATCGTCGGTCTCCATCAGCATCCGCGCTATCGTGGATTTGCCCGCGCCCGAGGGGCTGGAAAGGACGTAGAGGAGGCCCCGTCGCTGGAAGGCGGCTGCGATTTCCATGGGCGCTAGTGGGGGTCGGAAGGCGATTCGGTCAAGTAGAGACGCGCGTGAAATATTCGTTAGAGTGGCGCGATGGGGCGGATGGTCGCATTGCTGAGAGCGGTGAACGTCGGGGGCAGGAAGCTTCCCATGGCCGAATTGCGCACGCTTTGCGCCGAGCTCGGCTGGGAAGATGTCGCGACCTATATCCAGAGCGGCAACGTCGTCTTCACCGCCAAGGGCAAGGCCGAGGCGATCGAACAGCGGCTTGAGGATGCGATCGAGAAACGCTTCGGCTTCGCGGCGCCGGTGATCGCCCGCAGCGCGGCGGCGTGGCGCACCTATGCGACCGCCAATCCCTTTCCGGAGGCGGCGCGCGATACCCCCAATTATCTGCTGATGCTGGTCTCCAAGCGGCCCCCGGGCCGCCGGCGCGGCTGAGGCCATCCAGGCGAGGGCGACGGCCGGCGAAACGGTTGCCCTCGCGGGCGACGCGATCTGGATCCATTTTCCCAATGGCTCCGGCACCTCGAAGCTCAGCCCGGCGCTGATCGACAAGGCGATCGGCTCGCCCGCCACCAGCCGCAACTACCGCACCGTTGTGACCCTTGAGGAGATGCTCGCAGCATGACCGCCGCCCCGCTCATCCCCCGCAAATATTGGCTGATCGCCTTCGCGCTGGTCGCAGTCATGGCCGCGATCCTGCTCGCCATGGGGCGGGAGCCGATCTGCACCTGCGGGACCGTGAAGCTCTGGGTGAATACCGTCCACGGGCCGGACAACAGCCAGCATCTCGCCGATTGGTATACGCCGAGCCACATCATCCACGGCTTTCTCTTCTACTTCGCCGGCTGGCTGTTCCTGCGGCGGAACCCGCCCGGCGACCGGCTGATCGGCGCGGTGGTGATCGAGGCGGCCTGGGAAATCCTCGAGAACAGCCCGATCATCATCGATCGCTACCGGGAAGCCACGATCGCCATGGGCTATACCGGCGACAGCGTGATCAACTCCGCCGCCGACGTGCTCTGGATGATCCTCGGCTTCGGCATCGCCCGGCGGCTGCCTGTCTGGGGCACGGTAGCGATCGCAATCGTCTTCGAATTGCTCACCTTGTGGGTCATCCGGGACAATCTGGCGCTGAACGTGCTGATGCTGGTCTCGCCGATCGACGGCATCCGCGCCTGGCAGGGTGGGATTTGATGCGCATCGGGACGCTGCTCGCCGCCGCCACGCTCGCCGCCATGGCCGTCCCGGCCGATGCCGGAGCGCTGTTCACCGGCCTCCTCATCCACGACATCGACACGCCGCTGAGCAAGGGCGGCCTGGAGGACGGCGTCGATCTCCAGTTCGGCTGGCGGGGTGAGCGGATCGGAGCGCTCCGTTTCCTCGGGCGGCCCGCGCCCTATGCCTTCGCCTCGGTTGCGATCGGCGCCCCGACCCATTTCGCCGCCGCCGGGCTGAGCTGGCGGATCGGCTCGGGGCCATTCTACCTGCGTCCTGCGGCCGGCATCGCGGTCCACACCCGGCCGCGCCACGTCATCGATCCCAACGGTCTGCGCGGCGATCTCGGCTCGCGCGTCGTGTTCGAACCCGAGCTCGGCGCCGGCTACCGGCTGAACGACCGCGTCGCGATCGAGGCGACCTGGGTGCATCTCAGCCATGCCCAATTGTTCGGCCGCCAGAATCCGGGAATGGAAGCGATCGGCCTGCGCCTCAACATCGCGCTTCGCCAAGGGAGAATGAGATGAGGAAAGCTCTGGTTTTCGCCGCGCTCGGCATCGTCGGGCTCGCCGCCTGGCCCGCCACCGCCGCGCCGCGAAGCGCGCGCTGCGTGATCGCCTCGGCCGAGTCCGCCACCTGGCGCGGCCCCTGCATGTTTCTGGCGGAGCGCGGCGGCAGCTTCTCGATCAGCCCGCCCAGGGGCGATTTCGGTGACGGCATCGACATCATCAGCGTTTCGCTGATCCGGCCCGGCGTCGCCGAGGTGCGCGGCCTGACCTCGGACGGGATCAATTCGCGCTGGGGCGAGGCGCGCCGTTCGACCCGCGACCGCGCCTGCTGGATCGGCGAGGATTTCTCGATCTGCGTCTACTGAGCCGCCGCGCGGCGCACTCAGGGCAGGCTGCGAATCCGCATATGCTCCGTCAGGTTGACGCGCCACGCGTCGGTCTGCTGCATGATGTGGACGATCTCTTTCGTCACCGAGTCCAAGCCGAACAAAGCGTTGTCGACCCAATTGTGGAAGGTCATCGGGGCGACCGGAATCGCATCCGGCTTGTCGACCGTGGCGACGAGATCGCCGTCGATGAAATAGTGGCATTGGCCGGCGCCGATCCAGATCCGGTAATCGTGCCAGCCCTCGTCGAGATCGGGTAGCTTGGTCATCGAATAGCCCGACAGGCCGTTTTGCGTGATCGCGTAGAAGCCGTCGTCATAGAAGGGCGGCACGCCGCCGGTTTCCTTGCCGTTGAAGTGGATGAACCAGGCGACCTGCATGGTCGGCGGCAGCACGCTCGTGTTCCAGAAGCCCCAGCCGCGCGAGCCCCCCTTCAGCGTTTCAGCCTGGATCCGCGCCGTCATCTCCAGGCCGCCGGCCGGCGTGAAGGGATTGTTGAGGAACAGATCGGCGAGGAGATTGGGCAGATCCTTCGGATTGTCGACCGGGAAGAGATTGGCGAGGATGTTGCGCGGCTGCTGCTTCGTCTGCGTGTTGCCGTAGATTTCGGCGTTGTAATAATTCGCCTCGCTCGCCGGCGGGATGGCGTTGGTCAGGTAGAAACCGTTCTGAAAGAAGGCGTGCCTGCCGGCCGTGTCGACGCGCTGATACCAGAAATCCTCGGGCGGATCGGTGACGTCGAAGCGCGGCGGATCGGCGCTGAACCGCTCGGCCGCCGCGATGTCCATGACCCAGAGCTGCAGATAGAGGACAAGCAAAGCGATCTCCTCGGGATCGCTTGACGGATCGGCCTGGAGCGCCGCCACCGCCGCTTGAGCACCCTGCGGCCGGTCCAGCCGCGCCAGCAATTCGGTCAGCTTGCGTGTTAGAGCCGTATCGGGGGAGGCGCCGAGCCGGCGAAGGAAATTCTGTCCGGCTGGCATCATGGTCTCGCTCCCTTATCGGCCCAACATCTTCTCCGGCTTGACTACACGATCGAAGGTTTGTTCGTCCACCAGCCCGAGCTCCAGCCCGGATTCTTTCAGCGTCAGCCCCTTTTCATGCGCGTATTTGGCAATCTTCGCGGCATTGTCGTAGCCGATCTCGGGCGCGAGCGCGGTGACCAGCATCAGCGACTCGCCCATCAGGGTCGCGATCCGGGCCTCGTCCGCCTCCATTTCGTCGAGGCAGCGCGCGGTGAAGCTTTCCATGCCTGTGGAGAGAATGTCGATCGAGCGCAGCACCGCGGCGCCGATCAGCGGCTTGAACACGTTCAGTTCCAGATGGCCCTGCAGGCCGCCGATCGTGACCGCGACATGATTGCCCATCACCTGCGCGGCGACCATGGTCAGGCTCTCGCACTGGGTGGGGTTCACCTTGCCCGGCATGATCGAGCTGCCCGGCTCGTTCTCGGGCAGGCGCAGCTCGCCGAGGCCGCAGCGCGGGCCCGAGCCAAGCAGACGGATGTCGTTGGCGATCTTGGAGAGCGAGACGGCGATGACGTTGAGCGCACCGGAGAGCTCGACCAACGTGTCGTGGCTGGCCAGCGCCTCGAACTTGTTGGGCGCGGTCTCGAACGGGAGGCGGGTCAGCTTCGCGATCTCCTCGGCAAACTTCTCGCCGAAGCCCGGCGGCGCGTTGAGGCCGGTGCCGACCGCGGTGCCGCCCTGCGCCAGATGGTAAAGCCGCGGCAGCACCGCCTCGACGCGGGCGCGGCCCGACGCCACCTGATAAGCATAGCCCGAGAATTCCTGCCCCAGCGTGAGCGGGGTCGCGTCCTGCAAATGGGTGCGGCCGATCTTGACGATATGATCCCAGGCCTCGGCCTGCGCGGCGAGGCGGCGGTGGAGCGTGCCGAGCGCGGGCAGCAGCCGCTGGTCGACCGCGCGGGCGGCGGCGACGTGCATCGCGGTCGGAAAGCAGTCGTTCGAGGACTGGCCCTTGTTGACATGGTCGTTGGGGTGAACCGGCGCCTTGCCGCCCCGCGTCCCGGTCAGGATCTCGTTGGCGCGGCCGGCGATCACCTCATTGGCGTTCATGTTGGACTGCGTACCGGAGCCGGTCTGCCAGATCACAAGCGGGAATTGATCGTCATGGACGCCGGACGCTACCTCGCCCGCCGCCTGCTGGATCGCCTCGGCCAGCTCGGCGTCGAGCCCGCCGTCGCGCGCGTTGACCCGCGCCGCCGCCTGCTTGACGAAGCCCAAGGCGTGAACGATCTCGGCCGGCATCTGCTCGCGCGGGCCGAACGGGAAATTCTCGATCGAGCGCTGGGTCTGCGCGCCCCAATAGCTGTCGGCGGGAACCTCGATCGGTCCGAAGCTGTCGCTTTCGGTGCGGGTGGTGGCCATCTTAGTCCCCGTCATGCTGAACTGGTTTCAGCATCCATGCCCCCGCTTCACCGCGCGTGACAAGATGGACCTGCGAAACGAGTTCAGGGTGACGGCCTGTGGGGGCCGTCACTTCTTACGGCTGAAATCGACCGAGACGACGTTGGAGCCGTCCTCGATCGGCTCGGCGACCGGCGGGTCGTTCTGCGCCTGCTCGTGATCCTCCAGCACCGATTCCTCGCCCTGCGCCTGGAATTGCAGCGCGAAATTGACCGCCGGATCGACGAAGCCGGTGATCGCCGCGAAGGGGATGCAAAGCTTGGACGGCGCCTGGTTGAAGCTGAGGCCGACCTCGAAGCCCTCGTCGCTGACCTTCAGGTCCCAGAAGCGCTTCTGGATGACGATCGTCATTTCGTCCGGGAATTTCTCGCTGAGGTGCTTCGGGATGTCCACCCCCGCAGCGCCCGTCTTGAAGGTGATGTAGAAATGATGCTCGCCGGGCAGCCCCGTCGCCTCGACCTCGCCCAGCACGCGGCCGACCACGGCGCGCAAAGCCTCCTGGACGATCTCGTCATAGGGAATCAGGCTGTCGGGCGGCTGCTCGCTCATGAGGCGAGTGGTAGCGCGGTGGCTTTGGCGGTCAAGCGCATTGCGCTATCGAACGGGTCCGTCAGCGCGAGGAGTCCGCCATGCCGATCGACGCCACCCAGCCCTATCACGAAGGCAACATCTTCGCCCGCATCCTGCGCGGGGAGATTCCGAACCGCACCGTCTATGAGGACGAGCACGCGCTCGCCTTCCACGACATCAACCCGCTCGCACCGACCCATATCCTCGTCATCCCGAAGGGCGCCTACGTCTCGTGGGACGATTTTTCCGAGCGCGCCTCAGACGCTGAGATCGCCGGCTTCGTCCGCGCCGTCGGCAAGGTGGCGCGCGATCAGGGGCTCGCCGCGCCCGGCTACCGGCTGCTCGCCAATGTCGGCCTCGATAGCGGCCAGGAGGTGCCCCATCTCCACGTCCACCTCTTCGCCGGCCGCCCCCTCGGGCCGATGCTCGTACGCTGAGAGAAGCCGTTCGCCGAATAGAGGCTTGCCCCGTCCGATTTAGTGGCTAGGCTCCGCCCACAACGCAAAAAGCGGAACAAGGGGATAGCGAATGGCCAGCCAGGGACGACCAGGCTTTCTCGCGCGCATCATGATGCGCAAGAGTGTCCAGCAGATTCAGGAAGAGACGGCCAGCAGCGAGCTCAAGCGCTCTCTCGGGCCGTGGAACCTCGTTTTCCTCGGCATCGGCTGCATCATCGGCGCCGGCATCTTCGTCCGCACGGGCAATGCCGCCGCGCTTCACGCCGGCCCGGCCGTCCTCATCTCCTATCTGATCGCAGGCGTCATCTGCGCGCTTGCCGGCCTTTGCTATGCCGAGCTTTCCTCGACGTTGCCGGTGTCGGGTTCGGCCTACACCTACAGCTATGCGACGATCGGCGAGTTCGCCGCCTGGGTGATGGGAGCATTGCTGCTGCTCGAATACGGCCTCGCCGCCTCGGTGGTCGCGGTCGGCTGGTCGGGCTATATGGTGAGCCTCCTCGGCGACATCGGCATCCACATACCGGCGAACCTGACCGGCCCCGCGGGGCATCACCTGCAGGAGAATGGCGTCGACGTGCTCGTGAACGGCGCGCCGGTCGTCTATTTATTCAACCTGCCGGCCTTTCTGGTCTGCATCGCGCTCGCCCTGCTGCTGATCCTCGGCGTTTCGGAATCCGCCAAGTTCAACAATATGATCGTCGCGATCAAGGTGACCGTGCTGGTCGCCTTCATCCTCGTCGGCGGCTTCATCATCCTCAAGGATCTGCCGACCTACACGCCCAATTGGGACCCGTTCATTCCGGAGCCCACCGGCGATAAGGGCGAGTTCGGCTGGAGCGGCATCCTGCGCGCCGCCTCGATCGTCTTCTTCGCCTATATCGGCTTCGAAGCGGTCTCGACCGCGGGCCAGGAAGCCAAGGATCCGAAAAAGGACATGCCCTTCGGCATCATCGGCTCGCTGGTCGCCTGCACGATCATCTACATCCTGGTCTCGATCGTGCTGACGATGATCGTCAACTATCGCTCGCTCAACGTGCCCGATCCGGTCGCGGTGGCGGTGGATGCGTTCGGGCCGCAATGGGCGTGGTTCGCCAAGACGATCAAGGTCGGCGCGATCATCGGCCTGACCTCGGTCATCCTCGTGCTGATGTACGGCCAGACCCGCATCTTCTATACGATGGCGCGCGACGGCCTGCTGCCGGGGATCTTCGCGAAGGTCCACACCAAGTTCCGCACGCCCTATATCAACACGATGATCGTCGGCCTCGCCGTCGCGACGGCGGCCGGTTTCTTCGACATCAACTTCCTTGGGGACGCGACCTCGGTCGGGACGCTCGCGGCGTTCGCCATCGTCTCGCTGACGGTGATCTGGCTCCGCCGGACCCATCCGGACATTCCGCGCGGCTATCGCGTGCCGGGCTATCCGGTCGTGCCGGCGCTGGGCATCATCACCTGCCTCGCCCTGATCTTCACGGTCGAGACGAAGGTGCTGATCTTCTTCGGCTGGTATACCGTGGTCGCGATCGTCCTCTACTTCGTCTACGGCATGCACTTCTCGAAGCTGGGCAAGGGCGAGCCGCGCGCCGCCGGGCCGGACCTCCCGGAATTCCCGGAGGACGCGCCCACCGACGCCGATGGCAATCCGGTGGTCAGGCCGTAGGCGAGGCGAACGGGGAGGCGGTGAACTGGCGATGGCCGGCGCCCCGCCTCCCTTCGCGCTCGAGGGGCTCGACCATGTCGTGCTCCTCGTCCACGGCATGGCAGAAGCCGAGCGCTTCTACAGCGAGGTGATCGGCTGCACGATCGAGCGGCGGCTCGAAGGCTATGGCATGCTGCAGCTGCGCGCCGGCGCCGCGCTGATCGATCTGGTGGATATCGGCTCCGAGGAAGGCGCCTGGGGCCGCCCGCGGGTCGCGGGCGGCCGCAACGTGGATCATGTCTGCATCGCCACCGGCCCTTGGAACGAAGCGGCGATGCGCGCCCATCTCACCGCGCATGGCGTGGAGATCGTCGAAGAGGGAATGCGCTACGGCGCGAAGGGCGACGGCCTGTCTTTCTACATCAAGGACCCCGCCGGCAACACGCTGGAGCTGAAAGGTCCGCCCGCAACCTGAGCCGCGCCGCCGCGTTCTCCCTAGCGAAGGAGAGCCTTATGGCCACGCCCCCGCCACCCGAAACCAATCCGCCGGACCCGGCCCAGCCGCCGGCGCCGCCGCCGGCCCAGCCCACGGAACCGCCGCCCGAAGTCTTCCCGCCCGCTCCCGATATCGACGTGCCGGCGCCGCGGCCGGGTTCGCAATCGCCTAGCTGAGGCGGGCGGCGACCAAAGCCTTGAGGTCCGCCTCGGGGCGCGCGCCGTAATGCGAGATCACTTCGGCCGCGGCGATCGCGCCCATGTGCAGCGCATCTTCGAGGCTGCGGCCCTGCGCCTGGCCGGCGAGAAAGCCGGCGGCGAAGAGATCGCCGGCGCCGGTCGTATCGACCACGGTCTCGACCGGCTCGGCCTCGATCTCGGCGCGCTCGTCGCCCGACAGGGCGATCGCGCCTTTCTCGCTGCGCGTGACGACCAGGGTCTTCACCTTATCCTTCACCATGGCCACCGCGCTTTCGAAATGCGGCAGGCCGGCGAGGGCCTGGATCTCGGCCTCGTTGGCGAAGAGGATATCGACCCGGCCGCCGTCGATCAGCTGGTTGAAGCCGTCGCGGTGCCGGTCGATGCAAAAGGTGTCGGAGAGGGTGAAGGCCACCTGCCGCCCGGCCTGGTGGGCGACGTCGATCGCCTTGATCATCGCATAGCGCGCCGCGCCCGAATCCCAGAGATAGCCTTCGAGATACAGGATCGCCGCGTCGGCGATCTGCGCCTCGTCGAGCGCCTCCACCATCAGATATTGCGAGGCGCCGAGGAAGGTGTTCATCGTCCGGTGCGCGTCGGGCGTGACCAGCACCAGGCAGCGCGCGGTGGAAACCCCGAAATCGGCCGGTGCGGTCTCGAACTCGACACCCTTGGCGCGGATGTCGTGGGTGAAGACCTCGCCGAGCTGATCGGGGGCGACCTGGCCGATGAAGCCGGCCCGCGAGCCCAAAGCGGCGACGCCCGCCGCCGTGTTCGCGGCCGAGCCGCCGCTCGCCTCGATCCCCTGGCCCATCTCGGCATAGAGCCGCTCGGCCTCCTCCTCGTCGACCAGCAGCATCGAGCCCTTGGTCAGGCCCTCATTCTCGATGAACTCATCGTCGGCGTCGGCGATCACATCGACGATGGCGTTGCCGATCGCGAGCACGTCGAGGCGGGCGGGTGCGGTCATTTTGGGCTCCGGGAGTGCGGGGAATTTCGGGCGCCCTAGCCGGGGAGGACGGTGGAATCAACCGGAGCGCAGGCGTGCTTTACGGCGCGTTTACCGAAGCGGGGCTAGAAGGGGCGCGCCGGGAAGCAAACGCAGTGCCTAGAATCGAGTGCCTGATGCGCGTGCTTGCCGAATTCGATGCCGGATCCGCCTTTCCGCCGAGCGGACTTTCCCGCCGCGCCGCCGAGCGCAGGCCGACCGACGCCTGCGCCACCGCGCGCGAGTTCAAGGGCGCGGCTGTGGCGATCGAGCTGACCGACATTTCGACCAATGGCTGCGGCTTCACCGCGCGCTGGCCGTTCAGCCTCGGCGCCCGCCTCTGGCTGGCCTTGCCCGGCCTCGAGCCCTGGGCGGCGAGCGTCGCCTGGTACGAGGACGGCCGCGGCGGCCTCCAATTCGCCCGCCCGCTCCACCCCTGCGTGGTCGAGCGCTACGCGCTTTAGGTCTTAGTCAATTCTGTCATCCCGGACTTGATCCGGGATCCATGAACACGGAAGCGGGCAATTCGCATAGGCGGATGTTGATGGATGCTGACTTTCGTCAGCATGACGAACAAGGGTCCTAGGCCGGATCGGGCAAAACGCCGCCCAGCCGGTTGGCGGGAACGGCGACGTCGATCTTCTTCGGATAGGGCAGAGCGAGCGCGGCCATGATCGCGGCGAACTCGTCGACCGTCCTGCCGCCGCCGAGACGCGGATTGTTCGCCGCCTCCCGCCCGATGCTGCTCGCCTGCCGCCCGCGATAATCGTGCGCCGGATAAACCAGGGTTTCCGCCGGCAGGCCGAACAATTTGTCGTGGACCGAGCGATAAAGCGTCTTTGCGCAGCCGCCCTGGAAATCGGTCCGCCCGCAGCCGTCGATCAGCAACGCGTCGCCGGAAAAGACCGCGCCCGCCTGCTCCACCAGATAGCAATGATGATTGTCGGTATGGCCGGGCGTGAAGAGCGGCCTGAGCGTTACGCCGCCCACGCCGAGCGGCGCGAGCTCGCTGAGCTCCGCATCCGCGTTCGGCACGTTGTCGCCCGCGGGAAAGGCGGTCCGGCAGCCCGAGAGCGCCTTGAGCCGCGCCGCCGCGGTGACATGATCGGCATGGATGTGCGTCTCGACCGTCCAGGCGAGCCGCAGCCCCATCGCCGCCACCTCGGCCAGGTCGCGCTCCGCCGTCTCCAGCACCGGATCGACCAGCACCGCCTCGCCGGTCTCCGGGCAGCCGAGCAGATAGGTGTAGGTCGAGGATTCGGGCTCGAACAATTGGCGGAAGATCATTGGCGGAGGCTAGCATTGACGCGCGCCACCGCCCATCCCCATAGCGGAGCGCGATGAAGCATCTGGCCCTCGCCTTCCTCGCCGGCCTCGCCTCGGCGCTCGGCTTCGCGCCGCTTGGGCTCTGGCCGCTGACCCTCGTCGCCTTCGCCGCGCTCGCCTGGCTGGTCGAGACGGCGCCGCGGATGCGAAGCGCGCTGGCGCGGGGCTGGTGGTTCGGGGTCGGGCAGTTCGTGCTCGGGCTCAACTGGATCGCCACCGCCTTCACCTATCAGGCGGCGATGCCCGCCTGGCTCGGCTGGATCGCGGTAGTGCTCCTCTCTTTCTACCTCGCCGTCTATCCGGCGGCGGCGGCGGGGCTCGCCTGGCGCTGGCACAAGGGAAGCCGGATCGTGCTCGTCCTGCTGCTCGCGGCCGCCTGGATCGTCACCGAATGGCTGCGGGGCACGCTTTTCACGGGCTTCGCCTGGAACCCGGTCGGGGTGGCGCTGTTGCCGACGAGCGCCTCCTGGCTCGCCGCCTGGATCGGCACCTACGGACTTTCCGGCATCGCCGTGCTGACCGGCGGCATGCTCTTGCTCGCGTTGTCGCAGAGGAGAGCGGCGGCGTTGCTCGCGCTCGGCCTCGGCGCGAGCGCAGCGGCTGCCTGGGCCCTGCATCCGGCGCCCGTCGGCGGCGAGGGGCCGCAGCTGCGCATCGTCCAGCCCAATATCGGCCAGCAGGACAAGTGGCGGCCCGAATACCGGCGGGAGAATCTCCGCCGCTTCGCGAGCCTGTCCGGCCGTCCCTCCGCCACGCCGCGGCTCCTGCTCTGGCCCGAGGCGGCGACGCCCGATCTGCTCTCGGTCCAGCCCGCCGCCCGCCGCCGCCTCGCCAGCCTGATCGGCGAGCGCGACCTCTTGCTGCTGGGCGGCGTCGAATATGTGTTCGGCGACGACGGCTATGCGACGGCGGCCTATAACAGCGTGTTCGTGCTCGCTCCAGACGGGGGGCTCGGCCCGCGCTACGACAAGGCGCACCTCGTCCCCTATGGCGAATATCTGCCGATGCGCCCCGTGCTCTCGGCGATCGGGCTGTCGCGGCTGGCGCCGGGCGATCTCGATTTCCTCGACGGCCCGGGCCCGCGGACGCTGGACCTGCCCGGCTTCGGCCGCGCGGGCCTGCAGGTCTGCTACGAAATCATCTTCTCCGGCCAGGTGGTCGACCGGGCGAACCGGCCTGATTTCATCTTCAACCCCTCCAACGACGCCTGGTTCGGCGCCTGGGGGCCGCCCCAGCATCTCGCCCAGGCCCGGCTGCGCGCGCTCGAGGAGGGCCTCCCCGTGATCCGCGCCACGCCGACCGGCATCTCCGCCGTGGTCGATGCCGAGGGCCGCATCCTGCAAAGCCTGCCGCTCGGCGCCGCCGGCGTCATCGATGCGCGCCTGCCGCCGGCCGACGCGCCGACGCTGTTCGCGCGCTTGGGCAATCTCCTGCCTTTTGCTTTCGCGCTGCTGCTCGTCGCAGGCGCGATTGCAGTGCGACGGAAAACCCGCTAGCGGGCAGCACACATAAAGACATCTTTATATCCCGAATTCTCCTGAAGGACCGCGTCCCGCCATGCGCAGCAGCTACATCTTCACGTCCGAATCCGTGTCCGAGGGCCATCCGGACAAGGTTGCCGATCAGATTTCCGACGCGATCGTCGATCTGTTCATTGGCAAGGATGCGGAGGCGCGCGTCGCCTGCGAGACCCTGGTGACCACGCAGCGGATCGTGGTGGGCGGCGAGATCCGCTGCCGCGGCGTGTTCGACGAGGAGCAATATGCCGATACGCACGGCTGGGCGCCGGGCGTGCGCGACGAGATCGAGCAGGTCGTGCGCCACGTCGTCCAGAAGATCGGCTACGAGCAGGACGGTTTCCACTGGTCGACCGCGAGCTTCGAGAACCACCTGCACGGCCAGTCCGCGCACATCGCCCAAGGCGTCGACGAGAGCGGCAACAAGGACGAGGGCGCGGGCGATCAGGGCATCATGTTCGGCTACGCCACCGACGAGACCCCGGACCTGCTGCCCGCCACGCTCTATTATTCGCACCGCATCCTCGAGCGGCTCGCCGCCGACCGGCATAGCGGCGCCGCGCCCTTCCTGGAGCCCGACGCCAAGAGCCAGGTGACCTTGCGCTACGACCATGGCGTGCCGGTCGCCGCCACCGCGCTTGTCGTTTCGACCCAGCATGCGCCGGGCTATTGCGACGACGGGCGAGAGGGCTCGGACGCGGCCAAGTACAAGGAGCTGCGCGACTATGTCGTCGGCGTGTTCCACGATGTGCTGCCCCAGGGCTTCATCACCGACGAGACCAAGATCTACGTCAACCCGACCGGGCGCTTCGAGATCGGCGGGCCGGACGGCGACGCCGGCCTCACCGGCCGCAAGATCATCGTCGACACCTATGGCGGCGCGGCCCCGCACGGCGGCGGCGCCTTTTCGGGCAAGGACCCGACCAAGGTCGACCGCTCGGCCGCCTATGTCGCGCGCTATCTCGCCAAGAACGTCGTCGCCGCGGGCCTCGCCAAGCGCTGCACGATCCAGCTGAGCTACGCGATCGGCATCGCCGAGCCGCTGTCGCTTTATGTCGATCTGCACGGGACCGAGCAGGACGGCGTCAGCGCGGAGCGGCTCGAAGCGGTGCTGCCGGCGCTGGTGCGGCTGACCCCCAAGGGCATCCGCACCCATCTCGGCCTCAACAAGCCCATCTATCTCGCCACCGCCGCTTACGGCCATTTCGGCCGCAAGGCCGACGGCGACCGGTTCAGCTGGGAGAAGACCGACCTGGTCGACGCGCTGAAGGCGGCGCTCTGAGCGCCAACCTTTACGATCTGTTCTCCTCAGCCGCGAAGGCGGCGGGCGAGACGCCGGTGTTCGTCGAGGGCGGGGAAATCCGCCTTCGCTATGACCAGCTGGACGACGCGGTCGGCGGCTACGCGGCGGCCCTGGTCCGGCGCGGCGCGAAGCCGGGTGACCGCATCCTCGTCCAGGCGGAGAAGTCGGTCGAAGGCGTCCTGCTCTATCTCGCCAGCCTGCGCGCGGGCCTCGTCTATGTGCCGCTCAACACCGCCTACACCCCGGCCGAGCTCGCTTATTTCATCGAGGATGCCGAGCCGGCTTTGATCTTCGCCCAGGGGCATCTGAGCCTTGCCGAGCTCGATCCCGAACCGGCCGCGTTCGAAACGGTGCCCCGCGAGCCGGACGATCTCGCCGCCATCCTCTACACCTCCGGCACGACCGGGCGCTCCAAGGGGGCGATGCTGAGCCACGACAATCTCGCCTCGAACGCGCTGGTGCTAAAGGACTATTGGCGCTGGCGGCAGGGCGACGTGCTGATCCACGCCCTTCCCATCTACCACGTCCACGGCCTGTTCGTGGCGCTGCACGGGGCGCTGCTCAACGGTTCGACCATGCTCTGGCACAAGGGCTTCGACGCCGACGCGGTGCTCGCGGACATGAGCGCCGCGACCATCCTGATGGGTGTCCCCACTTTCTACGTCCGCCTCGCCGCGCATCCGGGCCTGACGCGGGACGCGGCGGCGAAGATGCGGCTGTTCGTCAGCGGCTCGGCGCCGTTGCTCGAAGCGACCTTCGCGGACTTCGAAGCGAAGACCGGGCACCGTATCCTCGAACGCTACGGCATGACCGAAGCCGGGATGATCTGCTCCAACCCTTATGAGGGCGCGCGCATCCCGGGCACGGTCGGCTTTCCATTGCCCGGCGTCGAGGCCCGCATCCGCGACGAAGTGCTGGAGATACGCGGGCCGAACCTCTTCAAAGGCTATTGGCGAAACCCCGAGAAGACCACGGAGGAGATGCGCCCGGACGGCTTCTTCGTCACCGGGGACATCGCGACCATGGCCGAGGACGGCCGCGTGGCGATCGTCGGGCGGGCCAAGGATCTGATCATCGCCGGCGGGCTCAACATCTATCCCAAGGAGATCGAGCTGGCCCTCGACGCCGTGCCGGGCGTCGGCGAGAGCGCGGTGATCGGCGTGCCGCATCCCGATCTCGGCGAGGCGGCGGTCGCGATCGTTGTCCGCGCCGATCCCGCGCTCGACGAGACGGCGGTGCTGGCCGGCGTCGCCGATCTCGCCCGCTTCAAGCAGCCGCGGCGGATCCTCTTCGCTGACGCGCTGCCGCGCAACGCCATGGGCAAGGTGCAGAAGGCGGCGCTCCGCGAGACCTTCAAGGATTGTTTCGCGACCTAAACGACTAGGTTCCGGGCAGGCCTTGCGCTATGCCGGGCGGATGCGGGGGCCAATCTTACTGCTCATTCCATTGCTCGCGGCCGTGGCGGCGCCGGGGCTGGCCGAGGAACGCGGGCATCGCTGCCGGTTCGAAGGCTGGGCCGACGATGCCAACATGGCGGGCGTGGAGGTGCGCGCCGGCCCTTCCGCAGCGGCGCGCCTCGTCGGCCGCCTGCCGCCGCCGGTGACGGACGGCGAATATTCGTTCGGCGTGGCATTCCAGGTCGTCGAGGCGCG
>DATINU010000297.1:0-13037 GCA_035473955.1 Allosphingosinicella sp. | reverse complement strand
GTGTGGGCGAGTGCCTGTTCGATGATCTCACGAGGATAGTTTGTCTTATCGCCAGCCCAATCCCGGAAGGTCGAACGAAACCCATGTGTCGTGATGTGCCCATAGCCCATTCGGCGAAGCAGCATGGTGATCGCCATGTTGGATCGCGTGGCTCCCTCCACGGCGAATAGCTTATCGGAAGGACGGGCCTGCTTCGGCGCGATCGAGGTGAGTAGCGCGACCGCTGTGTCGGGGAGTGGCACCTGATGCTCGACACCGGCCTTCATGCGATTTGCGGGCACGGTCCATAGCTTGCGTTCCAGGTCGATCTCCGCCCATGTCGCGCCGAGGGCTTCGCCGCTGCGGGCCGCAGTGAGAATGATAAACTCCAGGCATCGAGCCGATATCGCGGCCCTTTGCCGAAGCGCGGTCATAAAGGCGGGTGCGTCGATGAACGGGAGTGCCGCGTGATTTCCGCGAACCAGCTTCCCCTGAGGCGGCAAAAGAAGTGCAAGGTGGCCGCGCCATGTGGCAGGGTTCATCGAATCGCGCGATCGAAGCCCCCGCGCCTTGGCGGCGTCCAGAACGCGCTCGATGCGCCCGCGCACGCGCCGCGCCGTTTCCGCCTTGGTCAGCCAAATGGGGTTGAGAACGGCCATCACGGCGTCAGTGTCCACTTGGTCGATCGGAATGTCGGCAATGGGCTGTGCGTGGTCACGCAAGCTGTTCCGCCATTGCTGACGGTGAACCTCGTTCTTCCAGCCCTTCTCGATGCTGGAGATATAGGTATCGGAGAATTCCGAAAAGGTAGGCACCGGGCCGGCAACCAGTTCTGGGGCGGCCTGCAGGACTGAACGAGGCTTATCCCCGAGCGCGATGGCGTCTCGCATCCTCGCGGCCAGTTGCCGCACCGCTGTCAGCGATACGGTCGATGCCGCGCCCAACCCAATCTCTTCACGCCTGCCGTTTCGAGTTGCCATGAATACCCAGGAACGAGCGCCAGCCGGCGTTATTCGTAGATAGAGGCCACCGCCATCTGCGTAGCGATTCGGCGTCTTCAGCGTGGTGACCTGTCTGGCGGTCAATCGGTTCAGCGTGCGCGACATATTTTCTTTCCTCGACGCCGTTATGCCCACTTGGATGCCCATTTTAGTGGCGGCTCTGGACGAACGCAAGAACGCCCAGGCGGACGGTTCGGCCGCAGCTGCGTGAAATCTTTCAATGATTATCAGTGTTTAATGATCCACCATGACCCGTGGCGGGCGAACGCGAACGTCCGACGCGGCGGACTCCGTCTCCGCCAATTCCTTGTTCGCTGAAATCGCCAAGGGTCGCTGAAGACCGCGCTCCCTCATGGGCGCCCCGAGCCTTGATGGCGCAGCCGACAAAGAGAATGAAACGGCGAACATTCCTAGAACGCCAGTGCTCTTCCCAATGCTCCAGGAATCTGTTTGCAGCCGCTGCTATCTGCGTTGCGCTGAATTTCCTGTACGCTTTGCTCTGCCCGACCTCCAATTCGACGCCCGGCAAAGTCCGGCGATGGGCGACGTGATCGACGCCAAATTGGATTTGGCCATCAGGGCCGTAGAGGCTCTCGCCGAAGATCTCCGGCTGAGCGCCGTGCAATGCTCGCGCTAGAGGTTCGAAGCGCGTCGCACCGAGCTTCCAAAACTCATGCTCATCTGCGGCGCAGCCCCGGCTATCCGACGCTGAGCGGGTGGGCGGTGGACGGGGCCATCAAACGTGCCTTGGGCGTCATAATGGTCGCGAGCCACTCTGGCTTCGACTAGCCGAGCGGCGGGGAGGCGGGATGGCGAGGCCCCGACCGACTCAGCGGGCGATCAATCGATAACCTACGCCAGGCTCGTTGCGGATAAGCGACGGAGCAGACGCGTCTGCTTCCAACTTCTTACGCAGGCTGCGCGCGGCGACGCGCAGATATTCCACATCGGCCACGTGCGCCTCGCCCCAGACAGCGCGGAGCAATTGGGCGTGGGTGATGACGCGGCCGGGGTGGCGGGCTAGCTCGGCTAGGAAGCCATATTCCTTGGGGGCGAGGTGAACCTCGTCCCCCGCCCTGGTCACGCGGCGGCGGGTCAGGTCGACCTCCACGTCGCCGGCCGTGACGATCTCGCTTTCCGCCGCCCGGCAATGGCGCAGCGCGGTGCGGACTCGGGCCAGGACCTCCTCGGTATCGAACGGCTTGGTGACATAGTCGTCGGCGCCGAGATCGAGAGCCGTGACTTTCTGCTCGGTTGCCTCGCGGGCCGAGACGATGATCACGGCGACGCCCTCTGCCTTTATCAGTGGTACCAGCTCCAGGCCGTCGCGGTCCGGCAGGCCGAGATCGAGCAGGACGGCATCGGGCTTGTCGATCTGCAGGGCGGTCAGCGCCTCGCGCGCGGTTTCGGCCGCGATGGTGCGATAGCCGGCGCGTTCGAGCGCGCTACCGAGCAAGCGCAGGATCGCGCGTTCATCGTCAACGATCAGGATTTTGGGTTCGTTGCTCACGCGGCTGCACCCGACTTGACGAGCACGGTCTCGGGAAAGCGGATCATGAAGCAGGCGCCCTTCGGGTCTTCACGATTGGCGGCGGCGACGGTGAGGCCCATCGCTTCCGCGAAGCCCTTGACGATGGCGAGGCCAAGGCCGGTACCGCCCTTCCGGTCCGAGCCCTCGATGCGGGTAAAGGTTTCGAAGATCCGCGCTTCCTCGCCAGGCGGCAGGCCCGGCCCCTGATCGATGACCGAAAGGGCGATACCTCCCGGTTGGCGGCTGGCCGAAACAATGATCGGCGTGCCGGGATCGGCATATTTTCCGGCATTTTCGAGCAGGTTGATCAGGCAATGGTGGAAGAGCTGTGCGTCGATCCTAACCAAAGGCAGCTCGGGTGAGACGTCGAGCACGATCTTGTGGCCTTCCAGGGCGCGGCGAAGATCGTGCGCCGCGGTCGAGACCACGTCCGTCAGGTCGACCGGCTCCAGCGCGAGCTTGAGTGCGCCCGCTTCGATCCGGGCCATGTCGAGCAAATTGGCCACGAAACGGTTGAGCCGCTCCGCCTCCGCCTGGAGCGCCGCGATCAGCTTCGGGTCGCCGCTTCCGGTCCGCTTCAGCTCGGCGATCGAGGCCAGGATCGTGGTGAGTGGCGTGCGCAAATCGTGACTCACCGAGGAGAGCAAGGCGGCGCGGAGACGGTCCCGCTCCTTCAGCTGGGTGATCGTCGCCATTTCCGCCTCGAGTCCGATCCGCTCCAGCGCGAGGGCCGCCTGGTCGAGCAGGCTCAGGAGCAGCGGCAGCTGATCGGACCGGATCGCGTAGCCGCCCTCGGCCCGGGCAAGGCCGAACACGCCGAGCGCATGCTCGCCCGCCGCGAGCGGGTGGAAGAGCCAGTCAGAGGCGGTCAAAGTGTCGGAGCCGCGGCCGGCCGGTTGACGATGGTCATAGGCCCAGGTCGCGGCCGCCTGCTCGATTGCCTCAAGCCGGTTCTCCGGAGGAACGGCGGCGGCCAGCGAGAGGCCGTCATCGCCTGGTAATAGGAGGACGGTGTTCGCGCCGAGCAGCCGGTTGACCTCGGCACAGAGCGTCTGGCCGAGCTCGTTTGGGTCGGTGGTGGTGGTGAGCATCCGCGCGAAGCCGGCGAGCGCGCTGTTCTGGCCGGCGCTGCGCTGGGCGAGTTCGGCCTGGGCGCGGACCCGCGCGGCAAGCTGGCTGGTGACGATGGCGACGCCGAGCAGGACCAGCACGGTGATGATGTTCTGCGGATCCTGGATAGTGAAGGTGTGGACCGGCTCGATGAAGAAGAAATTGTAGGCGAGGCTGGAGAGCGCGCCCGTGAACAAGCCGGTCCTGAGCCCGTAGCGCGTCGCCGCGATCATCACCGGGATCAGGAACAGGAGGCCGATATTGGTGATGTTGCCGAGCGTATAGATGCTGACCCCGAGCACGGTGATGGCCGCCACGAGCGCGGTCGCGACCAGATAGCCGGAGGGGCTGCCCCAGCTTCCCTTCGGCATCGGGCGGGCACCGGGGCGCTTTGGCGCGGGCCCCTCCGGAGAGGGCAATACGTGGACCGCGATGCCCGGCGTCCCGCGCACCAGCCGATCGACGACCGAGCCGTGCCTGAGCTCGAACCAGCGCGAACGGGCCGACTTGCCGATCACCAATTGGGTCGCGCGTGCTTCTTCCGAAAAGCGCTTCAGCCCCTCGATCGGGGAGGCGGCCGGGACCGAGGCGACCTGCGCGCCCAATTGGCTGGCGAGCTGCAGGGTCTGGGCGAGCCGGCGGCGGTCGTCATCGCTGAACTGGGCGTCTCGCGGCGTCTCGATGTGCACGGCGGTCCAGGGCGCGCGCAGCGCGTCGGCGAGGCGCTTGGCGGCGCGGACCAGCTCCTCGGCATTGCCAAGCTCACTGACCGCGACGACGATGCGCTCGCCACCGGCCCAGGTGCCGGCGAGCGCGTGAGCGCGGAGATAATCGAGCATCTGCGTGTCGACCGCCTGCGCCGCGCGGCGCAGGGCGAGCTCGCGTAGCGCCGAGAGGTTCGATTTGGAGAAGAAATGGCCGAGCGCCCGCGTCGCCTCGTGCGGGATATAGACCTTGCCCTCCTTCAGCCGCTCGATCAGCTCGTCGGGCGGGATGTCGACCACCTCGATCTCTGCGTTTTCGAGCACGCGGTCGGGCACGGTCTCGCGCACTCGTACCTTGGTGAAGGAGGCAACGACGTCGTTCAGGCTTTCGAGATGCTGGATGTTGACGGTGGAATAGACGTCGATGCCGGCGGCGAGCAGCTCCTCGACATCCTGATAGCGCTTGGGATGCCGGCTGCCGGGCGCGTTGCTATGGGCCAGCTCGTCGACCAGGACGAGTTTCGGCCGCCGCGCCAGCACCGCGTCGATGTCCATCTCGGTGAGGATGCGGCCCTGATAGTCGATTTCGAGGCGCGGAATGATCTCCAGTTCGCCGAGCAGCGCCTCCGTCTCGGCGCGGCCATGGGTCTCGACGATGCCGATCGCCACGTCGAGGCCGCCGCGCCGACGCGCATTGCCCTCGGTCAGCATCTCGTAGGTCTTGCCGACGCCGGGCGCGGCGCCGAGGAACACCTTCAAACGGCCGCGGCCCTCCTGCGCCGCCTCGCGCAAGAGGGCCTCGGGGGAGGGCCTGGCGATCTCGCTCCGGCGGTTCACGGGCCGCTATTTGCGCCCATCGCGTCCAGTTGTCGATTGAGCAGCAGCACGTTGACATGCGGCTCACCCAGCACGCCGAACGTAGGCCGTTCGACCGAACGCTCCACCAGCGCGCGCACCGCCTCGGGGCGCAGGCCTCTCGCGGTGGCCACCCGATTCACCTGCGCCAGCGCATTCGTGGGCGAGATATCCGGATCGAGCCCCGAGCCCGAGGCGGTGACCGCGTCGGCTGGGACCGCGCCGATGACACCCTCGGCGCGAGCGGCGGCGACGCCTTGACCGATCCGGTCGGCCAGCGCCTGCGAGGTCGGGCCGAGGTTGGAGCCAGAGGAAGCCGAGGCGTTGTAGCCGTCGCCGGCCGCGGACGGGCGCGGGTGGAAGTAGCGCGGCCAGGCGAAATTTTGCCCAATCAGTTCCGAGCCCACAATGTGGTCGCCGTCGCGGATCAGGCTGCCATTCGCCTGATACGGGAAGATCAGCTGTCCGAGGCCGAGAACGGCCAGCGGATAGAGCAACCCTGTGATCAGGGCGAGCAGGATCAGCAGGCTGAAAGCGGGCCGGAGCGCGGCGGTGAAATCTGCACGCATGACGAACCTCCTCAGAAACGGGTGGACAGGCCGGCGTAGAGCTGGACGTCCGGGGTTGCCTGGTTGAGGCCGAAATTGCCGCCGACATCGAGCTGCAGGTTGGGCGACACCAGCCAGGTAATCGCCGCGTCGGCCGAATATTGCCGCACTGTGCCAGCGGGATCGAAATTCTGCGCGGTCCAGAGCTCGCCGTAGAGCGTCACCTGCGGACTCAGCGGCACGCCGACATTGACGAGGCCGGTCAGCTGGACGTGGCGATCGCCCGGATCGAGGGCGTCAGCGAGGACGTCGAGCGACGGCACGACGGTCAGCGTCACCGGCGCAAGGCTGATGTTGACGGGGACGATCAGGCCGCCCTCCCATTCGCGGTTGCCGATGCCGCGCTCGGCGAGCGGCACCTTCACGTACGGGATCGCTGCGACCTGGACCCGCGAGGCCGGGTTGGTGAAGCGATGCTTGTAGCGCAAATAGAGGTCGCCGATGCTGGTCTGGCTGGTGCGGATCGCCCCCACCCGCGTCCTCAGCTCGACCAGAGGCGCAATGTTGAGCTCGAGATCGCTTTGGTCGGTCAACCCGTATTTGAGGGTGGGGTTGGTATAGAGATAGAGATCGGCGCGGGCGCCGCCCGCCTCGGTGCGAGTGAGGCTGAACAGGTCGGTCTCGATCTGCACCATGCCCTGCGGCACGGTGCAGGCGAAGTTCGATTTGGTCGGCCGGTCGGTGCAGAGCGCCGGAATTTCGGCCGGCGGGGCCTCCTGTGCGAGGGCGGGCGCGGCGAGGAACAGCGCCGGGATCAGGTAAGCAACTTTCATTGGTGAGGGTCCTTTGCGGGCGGGGGTTCAGGCGAGGGCGAGGCCGTTGACCGCGAGATCGATCAGCTTGATGCCGACGAAGGGCGCGAGCAGGCCGCCGAGGCCGTAGATGAGGAGGTTGCGGCGCAAGATCTCGCCGGCCGGCGCCGGGCGATAGCGGACGCCCTTCAACGCCAGCGGCACCAGCATCGGGATAATCAGCGCGTTGAAGATGATCGCCGAGAGCACCGCGCTTTGCGGGCTGGCGAGGCCCATGATGTTGAACAGACCGAGCGTCGGATAGAGCGCGACGAAGATCGCCGGGATGATCGCGAAATATTTGGCGACATCGTTGGCCACCGAGAAGGTCGTGAGCGCCCCCCGGGTCATCAGCAGCTGCTTACCGAGCCCGACCACCTCGATCAGCTTGGTCGGGTCGCTGTCGAGATCGACCATGTTGCCCGCCTCCCGCGCGGCCTGGGTGCCGGTGTTCATGGTGAGGCCGACATCGGCCTGGGCGAGCGCGGGCGCGTCGTTGGTGCCGTCGCCGCACATTGCCACCAAGCGACCGCCGGCCTGCTCGCGGCGGATGAGGGCGAGCTTATCCTCGGGCGTCGCCTCGGCGAGGAAATCGTCGACCCCTGCTTCGGCCGCGATCGAGGCGGCTGTCAGCGGGTTGTCGCCAGTGATCATCACGGTGCGGATGCCCATCCGGCGAAGCTCAGCGAAGCGTTCGCGCATCCCGGCCTTCAGAATGTCTTTGAGATGGAGCACGCCGAGCAGGCGCCCATCACGCGCGACCGCGAGCGGCGTGCCGCCGGCGCGGGCGATCTCGTCGGAGATCCGCTTGATCTCCGTATCCGGCGCCGGGACGGCGCGCAGGATCGAATCCACCGCGCCCTTCTGGATCAAAGTCTCGCCGAGGCGGATGCCCGAAAGGCGGGTCTGGGCGCTGAACGCGATCACTTCGGCCCCGTCCGGCATCGCCTGTGCCGCGATGCCGTATTTCTCGCGGGCGAGTGTAACGATCGAGCGGCCCTCGGGCGTCTCGTCGGCGAGGCTGGCGAGGAAGGCGGCTTCGGCCAGCTCGTCTTCGCTGACGCCGGAGAGCGGGCGGAACTCGGTGGCGTGGCGGTCGCCGATCGTAACCGTGCCGGTCTTGTCGAGCAGGAGCACGTCAATGTCGCCGGCCGCCTCGACCGCGCGCCCTGACTTGGCGAGCACGTTGAAGCGGACCAGCCGGTCCATGCCGGCGATGCCGATCGCCGAGAGCAAGGCGGCGATCGTGGTCGGGATCAGCGTGATCAGCAAGGCGGCGAGCAGAGGCACCGCGATGAAACCGCCGGCATAAGCCGAGAAGCCGGGGATGGTGGTCACCGCGATCAGGAAGATGATGGTGAGGCCGACGAGCAGCAGAGTGAGCGCGATCTCGTTCGGCGTCTTCTGCCGCTGGGCGCCCTCGACGAGCGCGATCATCCGATCGAGGAAGCCCTGGCCGGGCTCCTGTGTGACGCGCACCTTGATCCAGTCGGAGATGACCCGCGTGCCGGCGGTGACCGCCGAACGGTCCCCGCCCGCCTCGCGGATCACGGGCGCGCTCTCGCCGGTGATCGCCGCTTCGTTGACGCTGGCGACGCCCTCGATCACCTCGCCATCGGCCGGGATCAGGTCGCCGGTCTCGACCAGCACGACCTCGTCAACCATCAACTGGCTGGCCGCGATCTTGCCCCAGGTCTCGCCGACGCCGAGCATCCTCTTGGCGAAGAGATGCGCCTTGGTCTCGCGCAGCGAATCCGCCTGTGCCTTGCCGCGCCCCTCGGCGAGCGCCTCGGCGAAATTGCCGAACAGGACGGTGAGCCAGAGCCAGAAGACGAGCTGGACCTGGAAGCCGAGGCTCGCCTCCCATTGGCCCGCCGCCATCAATGCGGTAAGCAGCAGCGCCACGATCGCGGTGGTGAACATCACCGGGTTGCGGATCAGCTGGCGCGGATCGAGCTTGCGAAAGGCGCCGAGGATCGCCGGGCCGATCAGGGCCCAGGTGAAGATCGAGAGGCGCTGGTGTGCGTGACGGGTCATCGCTTGCTTGCTTTCCTAGAAGAGCTGGCCGTGCAGCATCGCCAGTTGCTCGGCGGCCGGGCCGAGGGCGAGCGAAGGCAGGAAGGTGAGGCCGCCGAGGATCAGAATCAGGCCGACGAGCAGGCCGACCCAAAGAGGGCCGGTGGTCGGGAAAGAGCCCGGTCCTTCGGGATGAATCTTCTTCGCCGCCAGCGAGCCGGCGATGGCGAGCACCGGCAGGATGATCACGAACCGGCCGAGGAACATCGCGACGCCGAGCGTCGAAGCCCAGAAGGGATTGGAGGCGGTCAGCCCGGCGAAGGCCGAGCCGTTATTCCCCGTGGCCGAGGAATAGGCATAGAGCATCTCGGAGAAGCCGTGCGGGCCTTGGTTGAGCAGTCCTTCGAGCCCGCTGGGGCTGACCGCGGCAAGCGCGGTGAAGCCGAGGATGCACAAGGGCAGGATCGCGATCGCGATCACCGCGAGCTTGACCTCGCGCGCCTCGATCTTCTTGCCGACATATTCGGGCGTGCGCCCGACCATCAGCCCGGCTACGAAGATGGCGAGGATGGCGAAGAGCAGGAAGCCGTAAAGGCCCGCGCCCACCCCGCCGATCACGATCTCGCCGAGCTGGATGTTGAACATCGGTACGAAGCCGCCGACCGGCGTGAAGCTGTCGTGCATCGCGTTGACCGCGCCGCAGGAGGCGGCGGTGGTCACTGTCGCGAACAGGGCCGAGGCGGCGGTGCCGAAGCGCACCTCCTTGCCCTCCATATTGCCCGCCGAGGCATCGACGCCCATGGCGTGGTGGATCGGGTTGCCGGCCGCTTCCGCGGTATAGGCGACCGAGGCCCCCGCGGTGAACAGGATCAGCATGGCGGCAAGGATCGCCCAGCCCTGCTTCACGTTGCCGACCGCCTTGCCGAAGGTCCAGGTGAGCCCTGCGCCGAGCGCGAAGATGGAGAGCATCTGGATCAGGTTGGAAAGATCGCCCGGATTTTCGAATGGATGCGCGGCATTGGCGTTGAAGAAGCCGCCGCCATTGGTGCCGAGCATCTTGATCGCGATCTGCGACGCCACCGGGCCGAGCGCGATGGTCTGCTGCGCGCCTTCCATCGTCGTCGCGGTGACCGCGCCGGAGAGTGTCTGCGGGATGCCGAGGAAGACGAGGACGAGCGCATAGACCAGGCAGGCCGGCAGCAGCAGATAGAGCGTGATCCGGGTGAGGTCCGCCCAGAAATTGCCGAGCATCGCGGTCTCGCGCCGGGCGAAGCCGCGGATCAGCGCGAACGCGATGGCGATGCCGGTCGCGGCAGACACGAAATTCTGCACGGTAAGACCAAGCATCTGGACGAGATGCCCCATCGTCGTCTCGCCGCCATAGGATTGCCAGTTGGTGTTGGTCACGAAGCTGACCGCGGTGTTGAACGCGACCGGCGCCGGGACGCCGTCGAAACCCTGCGGGTTCAACGGCAGATAGGCCTGCAACCGCTGCAGCGCGAACAGGAAGAGGATACCGAGGACGTTGAACAGCAGCATCGCCACGGCGTAGCCTCGCCAGCTCTGCTCCTTCGCCGGATCGACTCCGCCCAGGCGGTAAAGCAGGCGCTCGAGCGGCCCCATGGCGCGGCCGAGCAAGGTCGGCCGACCCTCATAGATGGCGTGCAGCCAGAGGCCGGATGGCTTCGCCATCAGCGCGGTCAGCGCGACAAAGCCAAAGATCAGGATCCAGCCCTGGAGAGTGGTGTGCGACATTGCGCGCTCCTTCAGAAGCGCTCGGGCCGCGCGAGCACGGCGACGAGATAGACGAGGAGGAAAAGGGCGGTGAGGCCGCCGAGCCAGAGATCGAGGGTCACGCGCCCGCTCCTTCGCCGCCAAGGAGAGCGATGAGGACGAAGCCGATAAGGGCGAGCCCAAGGATCAGGCCCAGCCAGATGAGCTCGGTCATGGCGCTTTCCTTCGATGATTGGCCGGAGGCCGTTGAGACGCCGCTAAATGGCTCCGCGGGGCGTTAGGCCTCCATGGGAATTGCGGGCCTCCGGCATAAAGAACCCGTAAAGCCAGATGCCGTCAGTGCCGGCCGTCGCGGCGGCTTCTGGGTTCCGTTCCGGCGCTGATCGCGAAGAGCTTGGAACCCAAGGCCAGCAGCGGCAAACCGACCACGGCCGACGGCACGGCCAGCAATGCCAGCAACAATGCAAGCGGTGACGCGCCTCCGGTCAGGACGCTCGCCAATCCGCCGCCGGCAATTCCCAGAAGAGCGAGACCAAGAAGCCTCGCCTTCACGACGCTCCTCCCCGGTCGATCAGGACGCCGCCGGACCAAGTGAGTTCCTGTAGCGCGGACGGCGGATCTTCGTCCGGATCCGCGAGCATCAGGTCCGCTTCGTCGTCGAGCAATAAGGGCGCGGAACCTTCGCGGAGCGCAAAGTTGAGCCGGATGTTGGGATCGCGGCAGAAGCGCGCCGCCGCCCGGGCCCGTTCGATATGCTCGGGCGCGCGATCGAAGCCGCGCGCGTCGACGACGATGAAGCCGAGCGCGCTGGCGCGCTTGGCGACGCGGATCAGCATTCGGCCGTCGCCACATTTGTTGTCGACGATCATGATCGCGCGGCGGCCGGCACGCCGGGCCGTGGTCAGAAACGCGTCGACCCGGGCCATGATGGGGGAATCGACCCGGCGTGGCCCGGTCATCTGCCGGCGGGGCGCGATACCCAGCAGGCCGCTGGGCGAAAAAGCATGGCTTGCCACCTCTCATCCTCCTTGGAACGGGTGCCGTTCTTATGTGGGGCGGATGGCGGTTAAGCTTCCATGGGAAGCGGAAGTGGAACCCGTAAGGAAGGCGTAAAAATCCGGCTGCGCCTCAGATCTCGACCTGGCTGCCTAGCTCGACGACCCGGTTCACCGGCAGCTTGAAGAATGACATCGAGCTTTCTGAATTTCGCACCATCACGGCGAACAGATGCTCGCGCCAGATCTGCATCCCGGGCTTCTTGCTCGGCACCAGGGTCTGCCGGCTGAGGAAGTAGAAGCTGCGCATCGACGAGCGGGTCCGGAATCAGATGGAGGATTCCTCCGCCATAGAAACATGGAACGTCTTGAATCGGCCGTATGCGCAAACTCTGATTACGAGCCGATCTGCGAGTATCGCCGCAGCGCGTTAGCGCCGCCGATACCGCAATGTGACTTCTCGGCGGATCTGCGCGAATTGATCCCCTCCCGCCCCGATCATGGAGAGAGTGATAAAGAGGTCGCCACCTTCCGTCGTTCGTGAATTTTCGTATATGTTATCTCGACATGGACCGGGGGGATCAAAACGGAGGTCAAGAACCGGCGGATGAGTCGGTTTGCCGCTTGCTGGGTGGCGTCTTCGATTGTTCGCTGGAGCTGGCTGGGCAAATCTTGCTGCGCGGCAAGCTCCGCGGGTTCGAGGGGCGCGCGACGATCGTGCGGCGCGGGGATAGAATATCGACCCTTTATGTGATTGTGACCGGCCGGGCGCATGCGATCGTCTATTCGCTGGATGGTCAGGTGGTCCTCCTTCACGAATATCGATCAGGCGACTTTTTCGGGGTGGTGAGCCCCCCTTATTCGGCCGATCACGATGCCGATGTCGTCGCAGTAGAAGCTGTCTCGTCCTTCCTGCTCGAAGGGAGCGTGTTAGCGCTGCTCGCCGAGCAGCACGGCTGCATCGGCCTCGCCTTGCTCAGGGTCATGGTCGACCGCCTCCAGCAGACGGCGGCGCGCATGTACGAACAGGTCGCTTTGTCGGCGGTGGGTCGGGTGCATGCGGAATTGCTCCGCGTGGCACAGCAGAATGCGGATCTGGCAATCCGGCCGAGCCCGATCCTGTCCGATCTCGCGCTGCGCGTCTCCACGACCCGCGAGACCGCATCGCGGGCGGTCAACGCGCTCGAACGGCGCGGCATCATCCGTCGCGAAGTCGGCGCGCTCATTGTCGTCGCGCCGCACCGCCTCGAAGAGCTGATCCTATGAAGCTGCCATCGTCGTGAGGGCGTAGAGCCCGAGCGCCGGACCCCCGTCATAGGCTTGGAGCTCGCCGATCCAGCTGGCCTCGTTCCGGCCGCCCGCCGCCGCGAGCACCGCCGCGAAATCTTCCGAGACGCAGATCGAGCCGGGCGGCGCGGCGCCGGCGATCGCTTCAGCGATCTCGGCGCCGCTTCCCGCCGGCCGCAGCGCCCCGGAGAACGGATCGCGCACGCTGTCGATCCGCCCGTAATGGCCGGCGATCTGCAGGACGAGGCTGCCCTGAAGCCCCGCATGGACCCGCCGCGCGGCCGCCGCCGCCGCGCCGCAATCGGCATAGCCGATCAATATGGTCTCGCCATTGAGATGGGGCGCAAGCGCAAGCGGGTCCGCGGCGCCGAGCGCATCGCGCACCTCTGCGAGCCGATCCTCGAAGCCCGCGCCGGTGCCCCCGCC
>DATINU010000296.1:0-2077 GCA_035473955.1 Allosphingosinicella sp. | reverse complement strand
CTTGTCGAACGCACCGGCCGCCTGCCCGTCGACCCCGTGCTGACCGAGCCCGGCGATCATCGCCAGGCTCTGCCCGAACAAAGCGCCCCGCGGCGCGCCCTCGACCCAGAGAATGATGCCGTCGGTGCCCGTCTCCCAGCGGAAACCTTCCGCCGGCGCGTCGCTCAGGGGGACGGCCGCGGGCTGGTCGCCACGCTGCTTGCGAAACGCCTCGATGCGCGCGACCAGCTCGCGAATCTGCGAATCGCTGGCTTCGGGGCCGATCGGCGGCGGCGGCGCGACTGCCTCGCCCGCGGCGCTGGTTTCGAGCACGAAATCGCTCGGACCGAAGGCGCTCAGCGCGTGGCGGACCTCGAGATCGAGATCCTCGCGGTGCCGAAGCAGCGCACGGGCGGAGGGGCCGAGCCGCGGCAGCAGCGCAAGCCAGTCCTCCCGGCCGAGCCGGGCCTGAGCAATGAGCGGTGCCGCGATTGCGGGATTATCCTCGGCGAAGAAGGCGAGCAGATCGGGCGCGACCGCGCGGCCGGCCAGCGCCCGGGCCGTCTGGCGGCGGATGGAGGGATCCACCTCGCCGCGCCCCTCGCGCAACAGCACATAAGCCGGGCCGAGCTCGGCCTCGTCGGTTTCGGGCCGACGCTGGGCAAGCAGATCGACGAGCTGGCGCCATTGCGCGGCCCGCCGGTCGGGCCGGTCGGCCGGCTGCGCCAGCACGGTGGCGATCCTGTCGTCGAAACGCATGGCCGCACGCTAGCCAGCGCTCCGTTCAGGCGGAAGCGCCTTCTTTGCCGCGTTGCAATTCGGGACGGCGCAGAGGCGCGGCTTTACGCGCCCGCGCCCCGCTGCGACAGCCAGAGCAGCCAATATTGGGCCAGCTCGCCGCGCGTGCCGCCGCCGCTCACCGCGCGAAGCGCGGTTTCGGCCCCTGCCCGATCCCCGGACAAAGCCAGCGCCGCGCCGAGCCGCGTATTGGCCGTGGCCGCATCGACGCCGCTCTTGCCGAGCGCCGCGCGATAAAGATCGGCCGCCACACGATAGTCGCCATAGCCGAAATAGGCGTCGCCCAGCCGGAGGGCCGCCCGGCCATCGCCGCCGGAGAGGGCACCGGCCCGCTCGCCCGCGAGCGAAGCGCGATCCTCGGCGAGACGGCTGCCCGACACCTGCACGCGCTGCCGCGCGATCTCGGCGTTGGTGGTGATCAGGTTGCGGCTGAGCCCTTCCTGATAGACGGCGTGAACCTCGCCGGTGATCCGCGCCGTATTGGCGGCCTCGCCGAGCTGCACATAATCATGCTCGGCCTGCATTGCCCCGGCCGCGCGCATCAACCGGTAGATATCGAGCTTGAGCGCATCGTCGGCGGCGCCGAGTTCGGCGAGCAGCGCAAGCGTGTCGTGCCACGCGCCGGGCGACGGCGCGGCGGTCACGAACTCGCGCATGTAGGTGTTGGTTTCCGGCAGATGGGCACTATAGGCGAGCGCCGCGATCTGCCGCCGCCATTCGGGCGGAATCGGCTGACCCGCCGACTGAACCTGCTGCATGGCCTGCCGATAAAAAGCGATCGCGCCCGGCGCATCGTTTGCCTGGGCGCGAATTCGGGCCTGCCGGACGAAACGCTCGGGATCGTTGGGGTTGAGCGCGTCGAGCCGGGCCTGGGCGCGCGCCGCCTTCGCCGTGTCCCCGGCCGCCGTCGCGAAATCGAGTTGGTTCTCGAGCAGCCCGCGCATCTCGGCCGGCAGCGCGCCGCCCGAGGCGATCAATTCGTCGATTGCCTGCGATTGAATCGCGCGGTCGTTCAGCTGGATGCCCATGCGCAAACGGACCTGACCGATAATATATTTGGCGTCGTTGCCCCGTGCCGCCTCGATCGCGGCGGGCAAGGCCGCCTGCACGGCCGGCCAATCGCTGGCGCCCGCGGCCGTCAGCAGCGGCTGCATGGCGGTCTGCTCGCGGCGGCTGAGATTATACTGGCGCTCGCCCGGCGCAGGCTGGGCGGCCGGCGCGGCCTCGGCGCGAGGCGCCGACGTCTGCGGGGGCGCCGTCGGTTGCGGGCCATATTGCGCCTGCGCCGCGGCCGCACCGA
>DATINU010000295.1:0-2360 GCA_035473955.1 Allosphingosinicella sp. | reverse complement strand
GCGCCGCAAGGCGCTATTCGACGTCGTCGGTCTCGACCAGGCGCCAGTTCGGGTCCTTGCTCGAAAGGTCGCGCTGGAAGGTCCAGATATCGTTGGTCGGCAGCGCGTCGGAAAGCGAACCCGCGACCACCTCGCCGTCCTTGTCACGCGTCACCGCGGCGACGAACGCGTCGAAGCGCACCTCGATCTCGGCGACCTTGCCGTTGAGCCGGGCATCCTCGATCTGCGCCCGCTCGATCGCGACCAGGCGGTTATCGAGCGTGTGGCCCGCGGCCTCGCGCTCGTCGATCGCTTCGGCGAAAGCGGTGCTGACGCTGTCGTTCGCGAGCCAGGCCAGTTCCTCCCGGTCGCCCTTCCAATAGGCTTCGAGCACCATCCGGTAGGCGGCCTGCGCACCCTCGATGAAGCGGGCGACGTCGAAGCCGGGATCGGCGGAAATGATCGCGCGGATGCCGCCGGCGGCGCCCTGCTCATAAACGAAGCCGGTCGATTCGGGTGCCGGCTGGACGACGTCCTGCGTCGGCGCGGCGGCCTTCGCCTCGGGCGCGGGGGGCTCGGCGCGGGCGACGGGCTGCTGCTCGTGGCCGGTGCGCTGGCCGAGCACGGAATAGAGCCTGAGGCCCACGAACAGGGCGATCATGGCCAGGAGGACGATCTCGACGGTCAACAAAACTCTCCCGGGGACGTGGCTCCTACATAGGCCCGATCCATTAAGGTTTCAAATCCGCATATAAGCTGAACGAACCGCTCGCCGCGATGTTGCGCGGCCCCCGGCCGCCTGCTACCCGCCGCGCACGCACGCGCCCCAAGGGGCGCCGCTTCCTTTCAATCGAGATTTTAGAGGTTTGAACGAAGATGGCCGAGATCGAAAGCGCCGAGGGCGATCAGCAGCTGGACCAGGCGGGCGCGGACACCCTCCCCGAAGTCGGCGTCATCGCCCAATATGTGAAGGACCTCTCGTTCGAGAATCCGAACGCGCCGGCCGTGTTCCAGTGGCAGACGCAGCCGCAGATGGACGTCCAGTTCAACATCGGCACCACCCCCGCCGGCCAGGACCTGCACGAGGTCGTGCTGAAGATCGAGGCGAGCGCGCAAGCGACCGAGGGCGTCGCCTTCAAGGTCGAGCTGCTCTATGCGGGTTTGTTCGTGATCCGTAACGTGCCGGCCGAGCAGCTGCAGCCCTTCCTGCTCGCCGAGGCGCCGCGCCTCCTCTTCCCCTTCGCCCGCAAGATCATCGCCGACGCGACCGTCGAGGGCGGCTTCCCGCCGCTGCGGCTCGAGCCGATCGATTTCGCCGGCCTCTACATGCAGAGCGCCGCGCAGCAGCAGGCGGCGGAGACCGGCGGCCAGGCCGGGGACGTGACGGGCCAGGCCTGACCTGCCAAATAGAGCGCGAGGGGGAAGCCTCGTGAAGGGCGCTCGGACTAAAACCTATCTTGTTCCCCGGCGAAGGCCGGTGTCCAGGATTTCGTCCCGGCCTGGGCCCCGGCCTGCGCCGGGGAACAGCATCGCATGAGCCTCGTCCGCTCCTTCTCCTCGATCGGCATCCTGACGCTGGCGAGCCGCGTGCTCGGCTTCGTGCGCGACATGCTGATGGCGCGCTTCCTCGGCGCCGGCTTCGCTTCGGATGCCTTCCTGATCGCGTTTCGCCTGCCCAACATGTTCCGCGCGCTCTTCGCCGAAGGCGCCTTCGCCTCGGCCTTCGTTCCGCTCTTCAACCGCAAGGTCGGCGAGGATGGGGGCAAGTTCGAGCGCGCCTACGCCTTCGCCGAGCAGGCGCTGGCGATCCTCCTCCCCTTCCTGATCCTGTTCACCGGCCTCCTGATGCTGCTCGCCGGTCCGGCCGTGCTGCTGCTCTCCGGCGGCTTCAACGACGTCACGCCCGAGCAATTCGCCTTCGCCACCGAGCTCGCCCGGATCACCTTCCCTTATCTGCTCTTCATCAGCCTCGTCTCTTTGCTCGGCGGCATCCTCAACTCGCTTCACCGTTTCTGGGTCAACGCCGCCGCCCCGATTCTCCTCAACCTCACCCTGATCGTCGCCCTGCTCTTCTTCCACGGCCCGGACGATTACGGCACGGCGCGTGCCCAGGCCTGGGGCGTCACCATTTCCGGCGTGCTGCAATTCCTCTGGCTCTGGCTCGCCTGCCGCCGCGCGGGCGTGAAGCTGCGCCTCCGCCGCCCGCGCCTCAACGACGACGTGAAGCAGCTGCTGAAGCTGATCTGGCCCGCCGCCGCCGGCGCCGGCGCGATGCAGATCAACCTCGTCGTCTCGACCATGCTCGCCGCGCGCTTCCTCGACTCGGGCTCGGTCTCCTACATCTATTATGCGGACCGGCTGAACCAGCTGCCGCTCGGCCT